>JBBRGW010000059.1:0-12832 GCA_038223525.1 Pirellulales bacterium | reverse complement strand
AAGCAAATACTCTTTCGAAACCAGCGACATAATTGAAGTAGTTTGCACCTCGCAAGCTGGTGAACTGCGGTCGCACGCTTAAGCTATCATCACCCACCGAGTCAAAAACAAAGGCTTGATCGTCTCCGCCTTGGACCGCCTGGACAAAGATGCGTTCCACATTGTCTACGCTAAACCCATAACCGATACCGGTCAACTCCGCTTTATTGGGCCATATATTCAATCGATCGTCGGTGGCTGCATCGTACAACGAAACTCGGTCTTGACCGCCTCCGCCGAGGAATTCGATCTTTTCGAAATTCGTTGCTTTGAGACTTAATTGCGAACTATCTAAAGTCGCTAGTCCAGGTTTCAGCTCGACGGATTCCGTTAGTGAGGAGCCAACGATAGTCAAGCTATCGTTGTTGTTATTTCCATCAAGGGCTATGCTTTTGGTGTTGTTATCCAATCGATACTCAATTCCACCTACCTGCGCAACAACTCCGTTGCTAAGATCGATTCGGTAGTTATCCGAAGCGTCTGTGCCATAAATCTTGGTTGCGCCCTCAACAGTCTGTACTAGATTTACGATATGTACATTGCGGGCGTAGGCACCTGGTAACGCAAATTCGATACTCTGCCCTTCGCTCACGTTGAGATCGATTCGCCATTGATTCGCTTCCAACGACGAGTCGGTCAACGTGCCACTGGCGATCCCGGGCCGGAGGACTTGTAAGGAGCCGGATGTTTGAGTGCCTGCGTCCACTACGACACTCAGAATGCCCGTGTGCTCCGCAGTCAATTTATACCGGGATGTTCCATTGAGTGTTTGTTCGAACAAGTCGATGGGCCCGAGATCGACTACTGTGCTTGGAACGGCTGGGTTTGTACCGCCACTACCTCCGCTCGCGGTTGCGACAAAGTTCCAGTTCAATTGATACGATCCGATGGAATCCAGATCGGCGATACCTAGCCCGATCGACTCGCCAGCGAACACAGAGAACGACAATCGGCCGTTGGTCGCTTGGAGATTCGTTTCCTGGTTTCCACGCAATAGGCTAAAGACCGCATCGTCGAGTGCATCACTGTTGAGCTGGACGGAAAGTGTACCGCTTTGCCCCGGCGACAAGCGATATACATCTTGGTCGGTCAATGAATTGATCCAGCCGTCGGTTTGCCAGTTGTTTTGAATCGACGTTTGCAAACCGGTTGCCAGCGAATCCCCAACGGTATCTACAGGCAATAGACTTTCGATGGCCCGATCCAGATCCAGCGACTGGTAGCTTTGTTTGGTAATATTATCCCAAACTGAGTTGGCGGTACTCTTGAGATGTTCGTAGATGGATTGTGCGGTGATGTTTTGGAGTCCAACCAGTTCCATTGCTTCTCGAACTAAAACGCTCGCGCCGGCGATGTATGGGGCGGCCATACTCGTGCCGCTGGCGGTTGACCAATCGTTGTTGATGCCATCTTTGCCATAGAAATAGTCAGGCACGGTGCTCTCAATGGATCGTCCTGGCGCCGCAATCGAACGCGAATCGCGTTGACTGAAGTCGCTGAGTTGCCCATTTGCATCGATGCTGGAAACTGGAATGACATAGGGACTGGCCGCAGGATACGATAGTCCGGGTGTCTTGTATTGTTGAAAGGAGTTCCCTGCAGACGCGACGACAACGATCCCATCGCGCTGCAATTGAGCGAGCTCGTCCTCGAGGGTTCCCCAAGAAGGAACGGTGCTAGAGTTCCAAGCCGATCCGAGCGACAGATTGACCGTAGTGATCGGGTTGGCAAAACTATTTCGATTGTCGTGAACCCATTTGAGCGCGTTCTCGGTCCAGGCTAACTCTCCCCTGCCTGCATCGTTGAACACACGCAATGCGACCAAGTCGACATCAGGAGCGACTCCCAAATGCACTCCATCGTTAGCTCCGATGATTCCAGAAACGTGAGTGCCGTGAAAACCCGCAGGCGCATCGTCGTAGGGACGCGCATCATTCTCGGCAAAGTCCCAGCCACCAACGACGCGATAGCCCGGTCCGAAGCCTTTACCCAAAGCGACGTGATCGAATGCGATACCGCTATCGATGACAGCTACCGTTTGACCTTTACCAGTCAATCCCCATTGTGTGTGTACTTGATTCCAACCGGTTTGAGAATGCGCTTCGCTCAGTTGCTGCTCAAGTACAGGTGCAGAATCGACCTCGACTGCTTGACAGGCGTTCGGAATCGAATTCATTTCGTTGAGGTGAAACGGGGGCGTGGCAATCGTGTTCGGATTATTGGGTTGCCCAATATCCCACGGCATCCACGGCATCGCCGATAGAGCTAGTCGCCGTTCGCATTGCTCCCAATATGGCTGGTGCGCCCACGCGGAATCCGTTGGCTTGTTCTCAGCCGATTTAGCTTGCTTGAGCAAATTGGAAGGGTTCATGGATTTACCATTTAAAGCGTTCGTTTAACCGCTTGGGCAACGCCCGACGTGCGCGACGGATCCATGGAAACGTAGGTCACGACTTCGCGCCCAGCAAGAGACGCGACCTGAAGAGTACAGGTGTGCACGCTTCGTGCTAGCATAATCGTTGCAGGCTGCAAAATAGGCGAATTGCGCAAAGACTAAGGCCTGCGGTGCATGTCTTGAATTCTCAGCGTAGTTCCCGCCGAAAGATCCATTAGGCGGTGACAATAGCTTGGAAAAGGGGCCCAATCGCAAATCTGCAAACAGCCATTTCAGGCATTGCCGAAGCCCCTATCTTCGAGTGGACAATTTTCTTTGCATGGATGCAAACGAGGCGAGTCCGCATAAGAATCGGATAGGTTTTTGCCGGTTAGGTGCAGGGACAATGCAAGGATGCAGAGGCCCCGTGCCGAACTCGGCTCTCGATCTTTTTTAACCAAATCATCGTGCGCGTTTGCGCTGGAGAAATCGAATCATGGCTCGGTTGAGTTGGGTACAACGTCTCTACTGGCGCTATTTCTCCAAACCCGTGAGCGATAGGGCATTGTTCCTGCACGCGATTGAAAATCCGATTTCATCGATTCTGGAGATCGGCATTGGTTCGGGAGAACGGATCAAACAAGTGCTGCCTCTCTGCACGCTCGCTGCAGGAGCGACTCAAATTCGCTATGTAGGCGTGGATGCATTCGAATCTGCGGGACCAGGCGTCCCTCACATGAACCTTAAGTCAGCCCACCGAATGCTGGCTGAGTTCGGCGTGAAGGCACATTTGATCCCAGGCGATCCATCGAATGCATTATCTCGCGTCGCGCATACCGTTTTGCCGAGCGACCTCATTATCATCGGCGGTGGTTGGGGAGCGGAATCACCACAAGCGAAAGCGATCGTAGATTGGCTTCCGAGAATTAGCCATGCTGAGTCCACGATCTTCAGTGCGTCAACTCCCGGCGGCAAACTGGAGAGAGTAGTCGTTCCGCCAACGGCAGTCGCAAAGACATCGCTGACACGGGCTGCGTAAGCGCATTGCGGATTTTCCCCGATTGAGCTTTCGTCCTCTCATTCGAAATGCGGACTAGTATTTTTCTGCCTGCCGCTGGCCTACTGAACATCCCTTCTGCTTTCTACTCGCTCGCGGATCGTGTCGCCCTGCGCAATCCGAGTTTGGCTTAAATTTGCACAAAAAAGGCAAATCTTCGTGCCGGCTACCGTTTGATAACCTATTTTTGAGAGCGTTAAGGTCCCGAAAGTTAGGTTTAGATCGATTGTTCAGAGTACACACCATGGATAACCAAAAATACAGACTCATCACTAGAAGCGACTTCGATGGATTGGTTTGCGCGATGCTGCTTAAGGAGATGAATATCCTCGGCGAGATCAAGTTTGTGCACCCCAAAGATGTTCAAGACGGAAAAGTGGAGGTCAACGAATTCGATATCCTAACCAATTTGCCCTACGTACCTGGCTGCCACCTCTGTTTCGATCACCATCATAGTGAAGAGGAACGAAGCGGCGGAGAGAAGCGAACGAATCACGTCTTGCAATCGGATGCCGACTCGGCAGCTCGAGTGGTTTACAACTACTACGGAGGAGCGAGTCGATTTCCTGCCATCCAAGAAGACATGATGGTCGCGGTCGACAAGGCCGATGCTGCAAGATTCTCACTCGACGATATCCTCAACCCAGAGGGATGGGAACTGCTTTCGTTTCTGATGGATGCCCGAACTGGACTAGGTCGTTTTCGCAATTTCCGCGTTTCGAATTACCAGTTAATGATGGCGCTTATCGACTATTGCCGCGACCATGCAATCGAAGAGATCCTGGCTCTCCCAGATGTTGTTGAGCGAGTTGAACTCTTCCGCGAGCACAACATTTCTTTCAAGGAGCAAGTGAAACGTTGCGCTCGCGTTCATGGAAGTTTGGTTGTTCTTGACCTTCGAAAAGAAGACACGATCTACGCTGGCAACCGATTCATGATCTACGCAATGTTTCCACAATGCACAGTTTCGATGCACGTTCTGTGGGGATTGAAACAACAGAATACTGTATTCACCATAGGCAAGTCGATCATCAATCGGTCTTCGTCGCTCGATATCGGAAGTCTTTGTTTGGAATACGGCGGTGGCGGACACGAAAATGCTGGCACCTGCCAGGTTTCAAACGAGGAAGCCGAAACTGCTTACGAAGAGCTCACCGATCGCATCAGCGAATTTGATATTCTTTCGCTCGTGTGCTAGAGCGTCTGGTGAATTAGGATCCGTCAGAAAACGAGAGGGACTTAAGACTTTTTGCACTAGCGCCTTACGGATTCCAATGCTAAAATCAAGGTTCTGACAAAACCTCACTTAGCCAAGCGAATCATGACTGATAACATCGAAGTGTTGGCCGAAGCGTTGGTGGGCGAAATCCGAAAGCTTCCTTCGGTTGTAGTGGCGTTCTCAGGTGGTGTGGACAGCGCGGTCGTCGCGGCAGCCTCCATTCTTGCTCTCCCCAACCGTTCCATCGCGATCACCGGCGTAGGCAGCGCCGTACCTGAGTCTGATCTGTTTTCCGCCCGAGCCGTTGCGGCTGCGATGAACATTCCCCACAAGGAAATTCAAACGGACGAAATAGATAATCAAGACTACGTGCGCAACGATGAAAAGCGATGTTACTTTTGCAAGTCTACGCTTTACAAATCGCTTCGCGCCTGGGCAGATGCTAACAACTATCAGTGCCTGTTGTCCGGAACCAATCAAGACGATCTCGGGGACTACCGCCCCGGTCTACAAGCGGCAGCGGAGCATTCCGTAATCGCACCGCTTGTCAATTTAAAGATCACCAAAGATCAAGTGCGTAAGCTGGCTGCCCATTTCCGATTGAGCGTCGCCGACAAGCCAGCTTCACCTTGTCTTGCCAGTCGCATTGCATACGGCCAAACGGTTACCAAGCAGCGACTCAGCAGTATCGAACAAGCGGAAAAGCACTTAGCAGGTTTGGGCTTTCGCGATGTACGTGTTCGATTGCACGCTGATGGATTGATCCGGTTAGAACTATCGCTGGACGATTTGCAGATCGCCTGCGAACCTGAGACCCGACGAGCCATCGCGTCGCGAATGCAAGAACTTGGGTTCACTTTCATTACGCTCGACTTGATGGGCCGTCAATCCGGCTCGCTCAATCGAGCCCTTCCCATTGTTGTTCTCTAAGCGAGACCTCTAGTGCGCGGCCAAACTTTTCTTGGACGGCTCTCGTAGTAAAAAGCATTTGCCATGCTTCCCACGCCCATTGCATTCGCTCTGGGCCTGCCACCCTTTACGGTATGGCGGAGCAACTTCGTTTTTTTGGCCGGATAAAAAAAGTTGCTTGTTGGATGTGAATGTGTTACCCTCACCCAGATAGGACACAGGAGACCTACAGCAAGATGTTGGTTGATGGCAGCTCGCGGACATGCGAATCTGTCGATCGTTGACAATCGTTCAGTAAGTGAGCAGGCTAAACAAGGAACAGGTGCCGTAATGAGTTCTAATCGATTCGCTCGTGTTGTGAACAGCGCGTTCTTGAGCGAGCTCAAGGAATGCAATAGCCCATTATGGGAAGACGTTAATATGCTCGGCTCTTACACACAAGAGCCTTTTTGTGCGGACTGGATCGAGCAAGAAGCGGGCTTGTTATTGCGGCGGCTCCGCGAAGAACTTTCCTCGCAGTTTCGGCTCGAAGAAACTTTTGGATATGTTGCAGGTCCAAGCCCGCAGCAAGATCGCAGTATCTCCAAAGCAATGGACCAGCATCTGGGAATTGTTCTGATGTGTGTCGCGCTGAGCGAACAACTCGATGACCTAGAGTACTGCGGTACCCTTTCCTCTGAGACGCTTGGGATCTGGCACCAGATGAAGAAGCTATACGAGACGATTATGGAGCACGAAGCGCTCGAGAGAAGACTTTGCGCATCAGCCTGGGCACCGATCCTTCCGGAGGCGAGAGAATCGGTCGACGTTGGATAAGCACCGATTCAAAAGTAATCATGGAAAACTCAATTTCGCGAAATGCAATGATGCTCTCGTGCCCGTGGTCGCTAGCCATCGACAACGCAGTAACTCCATACTCGGTCGCGGAATTGATCTCCGCCTTTGCTTCGATCGCTTGCCGAACGCCTTCTAGGTCTCCGCTCTGTGCAGCCTTGCGCAACTGTTCCGCCGGAGTGGTTTCCACTGAGGGAGTTGCTCCGCTTGACTGAGCAGAGAACGCAATGGCGGTGTTGGTTGCCAAGACTCCTAATGCAAGAACTAACGAACAAAAAGGTTAAGGCTTACCGGCGGCATGAAATGGATTTCAAAATGGTTCTCCTCTTACTCCGGAAGTTTTTTAAATTGAATATTCTTGAAATAGGTTATGACTTCGGGATCGTGAGCTTGCGGATTCAGTTCGCTTTGTGTTCTGGAATTTCCGTTCGATGCGCTTCTGTTCCAACTGCGAACCCGGCGTGGCCTCAATCTATCCGGCGTGGCCTCAATCTCGATCCTCAAGCAGAATCGCGTCATGTCCAAATGCCTGGAGCACTTGCTCGGCTGCGATCGCCCCTGACTTAAGCGCTCCCTCCATAGTGGCGGGCCAGTTGGTGTCAGTCCAATCTCCTGCTAGCCAAATCATTTCGCATGCGTGCTGGTTACAAGGCAGTCGACCTGACTCATGTCCAACAGACACAGAGAACACGGCGTTGGGATCCGTGACAACGCGTCCTCGCAATAGAGTCGCTACCGCGGCGCTGGGAAACACTTCTGCAAGATCCTCCTTTACCAATTTCAATAGGTGATTCGAATCACCTTGGGGCAGGTTGCGAGATCCGCTGATGACGACTTGATAGTAATACTCCTTGGTGTGATTCGGCGTTGCTGGTCCATCGCCGGTGCCAGTGGGGCCACTGGAATCGGGAGCTGGAAACACCCACTGAGAGAGACGGTTGATCAAGATGGCATGCGGCTCCGTTAGCCAAGGACGATCCCACCACGTATGAATACCCGTAATCGGTGACGATTGCAAATCGCTGGCTGGTTGCCGAGCGTTACCCAAAATTCCCGTCAGCTTGTTCCATGGCACGGCAATTACTATCGCATCATATCCGTCGTCATCGACTATTTCGCTCGCCTGTCTTTTCAAATGCCACAAATCATTTGGCCCTTTACTAACCTCTTTCACGATCGAGCCGAGTTGAACGTCGACCCCGAAATGATGCAAGCGGGTCGCAACGTTTTTATCCAACAGCTCGGATAGTGGGCGACTTGGAACCAACAGATGAAATCCAGTAGGATGCTTTGCGAATCCATCGATCAGTACCTTATGCGTTGCCTCCAAGGTGACCCGATCGACTTGTTCACCCAAAGAGCTAACCAAAATGGTTCCCCAGAAATTCTGAATGCACCGATCGTTTTGACCGTTCGCCCTTAGCCAATCGATAGCCAACCCTGTCATCGTCTTTGTATTGCGTTTGAGCCGCAAAAGTCGAAGTAAAGCAATGCCGATGCGAAATCGATCGGCAAATCCAATTTGAGGCCATCGAAACAGCAGCCCTGCTAGATGGAAAGGGGCAGGAAAAGGCCAAGCTGCGACCCTAATCTTCTTTCCCTGTGCCGACACAAAATGAAGCGAATCCTGTTCGATCCAAAAGGGACTTTGATCCGTGTCCTCAATCCACTGCTTGAGCGTCGAGCAACAGTTCATCCCAACATGTTGGCAATAATCCACTGACTGCCCCGTTTCGGAATCCACAAAGGACCCAACCCTCCCGCCAATCCGATTTTTCGATTCCAAAAGCGATACACGACAACCGTGTCGTGCTAGGTGGAGAGATGCATTGATGCCTGCCAGGCCCGCGCCGATGACCGCTACCCTTGGTCCGCCAATCGGCCAAACATAGCAAGCGCTATCGGCATCCGCTTTGTTCGGTTCTGTGTTTCGGCGCGGCAATCGATGGAACAAAGGGGTGAACAGGTGTTGGCCCACCAGCTGCATTTTGGTCATTCGCGTCAACCGCACGCGCGATTGCCAAATCAATTCGGGTTTTTCTTCTATTATGGACAGCAGCGCGCGATAGGAGTTCCACATAAGTGAAAACATCCGTTGCCCATCCAATGAAATCGCATTTGCTACAGGCCAGCCCTGGTCATACAACGCTTTGGTGCGTTCAACTTGCAAACGAATCAGACCGCGCCAATCTCCAATTTCATTGAGTGCAAAGGAAGTTGGTCTGAGGGGCAACGCGAGCCAGCGTTCAGAATCGATTCCAAATCGTGCAAGCTCGTCTTGGGGTAAATAGATGCGGTTGCGGCGAGCGTCCTCGGCAATATCTCTGAGGATGTTCGTCATTTGGAAGGCGACACCACAATCCAAGGCAGCCCGCCTAATTTCGGGAGAGGGTGGATTCCCTATGTCTTTTGCCCAGATCGATAGGCATGCAATCCCGACACTCGATGCAACCCGATGGCAGTAAGTCGTAGATTCAGCCCAATCCTTCATCCGAATCGCTGGCAAGCGACTGCCGGATTCGAAGGTTTGATTAGGCATATTGGTTTGTTGGCAATCGGTATCTACCCCGCGAATCAGATCATGCAGAGTCTCTAAAGGGATGGCAAATCTGTGAATGGAGTCGGCCAGCGCCATCGCGATAGGCTCGAGGCGAGTCGTTGAAGGTCTCGTTGAAGGTCTTAGGGTTGCGGGCGTTGTCGAGGAATGCGACGACAACGAATCGATCCATTGGTGCCAATCGGATGCTGACCAGCAATGAACATTGAACTGGCTGGGATCCGATGCAGCTGTCTCATCATCGGTTGCATCATCCGCCATCCGAGCAAAGGCATAGAGGGCATTCATCGCGTTGCGGCGGTGATGGCCCAGCAACGCGAAGGAGCGATAGAAGCTGGACCCGCTATTGCGAGCGAGGGTTTGGCAATGCGAATAGGATTCAGATAGAGGGCTCGTCATTCCTAGAGAGATCCTCGTGGTGTACTGAGATCGGCTACCCGCGTGGAGCGAGGGGATAACATGGCGCGCAAGAGCAAGACTGCTTTCTGCTTCTTTGAGACTTCAATAGGATGCGTCCAAACATCGAAATTGGAGAGGGAGATATTGTTCAAAATGGTCAACCCGCCGCGCGCAAAAAGCTGGACGTTGCGCGCGAGCCAGCGGGGAGTTTGTTTTACCAATGGTAATCCGCTCACCAAGGAGGTACGAGCCAAATCAACCCATACTTTTAAAGCAAAACGCAAATGGTCGGTTGGTGCGCCTGATAAAATCTCGGCCTCAGTAAGTTGAAACCTCTGCCAGAGATCTTTTGGCAAATAGATTCGACCTTGCCTGGCATCCTGTCCGATGTCTTGGCAAAAATTCGCGATTTGCAAACCTGTGCAAATGCGATCGCTGAGTTGCTGGGATGCGGAATCCTCGACGCGAGCCAATTTCAAAAGGATACGTCCCACTGGGTTGGCGCTACCTCGACAGTAGTCAAGGACCTCGCGGTGGGAGTTGTACCGCGTCACACTCTGATCCTGGACAAAAGCATCGAGCAAGTGATCAAAAGGCTCTCGCGGTATTGCGTGTGTTCGGATCGTTTCCTGGAGCGCGACAAAGACCGGGTGCTTTGCAATACCTGAAAAGCACTCGGCAAGCTCTGTTCGCCACCAATGCAATAGGCGCAGCGATTCGGCCGTGTTTCCCATTTCGTCCGCCAGATCGTCCGACCAGCGGCAGTACGCATAAATGTTGTAGAAATCTTGACGAAGCCGTGCAGGCAAAAGCAAGCTTGCGACGGAGAAATTCTCATAATGCTTCTTGGCCAGTGTTTTGCAATACTTTTTCGCTTGTACCAAATCTACGGGTTGAAATTTGACGTTCGGTCCAAAGCGATTGAGATCCTCCGCGACCGCGCTTTTGCCGGCTCTGGAGGGATGTTCTGTGGAGGAAACGGCTTCGCTAAGGGATGACATGCCGCTATGATAACGTGAAATTTGAAGTGCCTTCTCCGATCTCTAAGCCCTATGAAAATAATTCTTGCAGCTCCGCGTGGATTTTGTGCTGGCGTCAACATGGCTGTGCAAAGCCTGGATTTAGCCCTCAAGCATTTTGGTTCGCCGATTTACGTGTACCACGAAATTGTCCACAACCAACATGTGGTGCAAACCTTTCAAGGCAAAGGGGCTGTCTTTGTCAACTATTTGGAAGAAATCCCATTTGATTCTACCGTACTTTTCTCAGCCCACGGCGTCTCGCCCGAGATTCGTCGCATCGCAAAAGAACGCCGACTCCATGCCATCGATGCCACTTGTCCACTCGTCACCAAAGTTCACTTAGAAGCGATCAAATTTGCAAAGGAACACTATACGATCATCCTCATCGGACACGATGGACACGATGAAGTAATAGGAACGATGGGTGAGGCACCGGAGGCGATCGTGCTCGTTGAGGATAGCAACGACATCGATAAGCTATCGTTCACCACGGAAACGAAGCTTGCCTATCTTACCCAAACGACGCTCAGCGTGGACGACGCAAACCGTATCATTCAACGGCTTAAGGAAAAGTTTCCTTGGATCATCGGACCGCCCAAAGAGGATATCTGTTATGCGACACAAAATAGACAAGAAGCCGTCCGAATTCTATGCCAACAAGCCGACGCGGTGATCGTTCTGGGTAGCCAAAATAGCAGCAACTCGCAGCGTCTGCGAGAACTTGCTGACGAGTTCGGTATACCGGGTTATCTTGCCGACGGCCCGCACGATCTCCACGAAAAAGATTTTGAAGGGATGGAAACGATATTGATTACCGCTGGGGCGAGTGCGCCTGAGCTTGTCGTACAAAACACCATCCAGTGGCTTAAGGATCGTTTCAATGCAAGCGTTGAGGAACAAGTCGTTCGCGAAGAACAAGTCTACTTCCCATTGCCAAAACTGCTGCGCGGTCTTTCTGGTACCACATGAGCGAAGACGCAAGTTCCTCGAGTGAAAAGCCCAACGACCGGGGCGCGATCGCCGATGCCATGGCCGCTGCTTTGCCGCTCTATGCATCCTCGGTTTGCTTGAACTGCCAGTTCCATCGAACCATCGTATCTGGCAAAGGTTCCGTGTTCATGCTCTGCCAATCGGAGGAAACACCAGACCACTGGCCCAAGTATCCACCGCAGCCAGTATCGCGTTGCAGGTATTACCGAGAATCGTTTGCCGAATAGAGGATGCGATAAGCCGTTTGGTGTAAGCCCCGGCTTGTCTACCGTTCCATTCCCTCTAAGGCTGCACCCTACCAACATCCTTGGCAGACGTTAGCGTATTGCGAAGTAACATAGCAATCGTCAACGGCCCGATGCCACCAGGAACTGGCGAAATCGCACTCGCCACTTTGGAGACCGATTCAAAATCGACATCTCCCACCAATTTGCCGTTGAGCCGATTGATCCCCACGTCAATCACCACCGCACCCGGCCGGACCATGTCCGATGTGATGAAATTCGGTTTGCCTATCGCTACCACCAGGATCTCTGCTCGCAGTGTGATCTCGGCTAGCTCTCTAGACTGGCTGTGGCAACATGTCACAGTCGCATTTGCATTGGATGCGCCCATCGGTCCCAACCTTTGCAGGAACATGGAAACAAGCGGCTTGCCGACAATGTCGCTCCTGCCAACCACGACCACTTCCCTTCCAGCCGTCTCGATGTCACAACGACCAAGCAGTTGCATGACCCCATGAGGCGTACACGGTAGGAAGCGCGGTCGACCTTGAGAAATCAAGCCTACATTCTCTGGCGCGAAAGCATCAACGTCTTTAGAGGGCAATACCGCATCGAGCACTTGCCGCTCATTGATCTGTTGAGGAAGGGGCAGCTGGACCAAAATCCCGTGAATCATGATGTCGGCGTTAAGAACCGCGAGAAGTTCCAGTAACTCTTTCGTAGTCGTGCTGCTTGGCATTCGAAAAAGCCTGCTTTGCATTCCAGCCTTTTCGCAAGCAATCTCCTTGTTGCGAACATAGACTTGGCTTGCTGCGTCGTCGCCGACGAGGACCGCGGCCAGGCAGGGCGTAATACCACGCTGCTCCACCAGAACAGCCACCTCCTCAGCGATCTCCTTGCGAATTTGTAAGGCGATCGCTTTGCCATCTAAAATACGTGCAGTCATTAGAATAGTTACTTAAGAGGGTGGTTGTGCTGGTCTACTGTTTCGGGATGTTATCAAAAGCGTCGTTTGTTATATTGTTGGAGTGGGTGGCTCGCCGAGCCGCCCAGTCGTCTTTCGCACCATTCAAGTTCACACGTTAGAAAATCTCTCCTAAATGGCCGACAACGAAAATACCGCCGAAGAAAAACTCAGCCCTGTCGAGGGAATGAAGACCGCGAGCAACTATCTCCGCGGCAGCATCGGTGCTGAACTCGAAGCACCT
>JBBRGW010000058.1:0-12930 GCA_038223525.1 Pirellulales bacterium | reverse complement strand
ACAGAGAGCTTTCATGAACCAGGAGGGGTTTGAAAGTCGTTCGCGGATCACTTGGATACGTTTGGAATCATTAGCGAGGGTATCGACAGCGTTGGTGGTCGGGTCGGCGAGATGTTCATCGATACGTTGTCCTGGGAAGATGCGGAGCCAGCGGAGGGCGACTTCTTTATCGGACCATTCCAGAACGACATCGGGCCGGTTTCGAGCGACGACATGCAAATGATTGGAGAGGATCGCGTAGGTCAGGATATCGATCCCGAAGACCGAGGCGAGTCGTTCCATGCGGGTGCGAATCCATTCACGGCGGTGGGAGTAGTCTTTTCCGGTGTTTTCATCGAACCCGGTCAAGAATGACTTTCTGACGCACCGTTGCGTCAAATGCAGGATACAGACTTGGTTCGGGTCAAACTGTTCAGCACGCGGCGTACGAGGCATATAGATCTCCTTAGTAGTAAATGTAGCAACAGGCAAAAGCCCCGTCAAGCCAGGTGCCAGGCACCTGTTGAGATCTTGGTCAAGAACAAGCCAGGTGCTGGCACTTGTTGAGATCTTGTCGGCTGTACGATCGGCAAGTCAACGGTCACTCTCGGCGAGTGAAACCTTCTTTAGGTCGCACCTGCCAGGCCGGTCAGGGACGACTTTCGAATAAAGAACAATGTTTTCGTTGTCGCAATTGCTTAGCAGTATTGGGGTATGGGGGCGAACAAACAATCCTATTACTAGTTCGGTGTTTCCGTTTTCGCCGCCGTACGTTTTAGCAAACTTCGTATCGCCGCGCCAGTCAAGCAGATCGCACACACCGCAAAGATGAGTTGATTCGGTGTGCGGCTTGTCCATTCATCCCAGGGCCAAGCGAACTGGAAGAAAATGGTATTCATTCCAAAGTACAGCCAGGTGGTCACCAAAAGCGCGATCGCCGAAAAAACACGAGCAGACTGCATCCGTTCGCTCGCGGAGATCAGATAGGCGGTTGCAATCAAAGTGATTCCGATTGGCACCATGGCAAACAACACCCAACCCACTTCGATAGAATATGCCGGTTCGGCTGCGTAAACCAAATTGCGAAGTTGTTTACCGCAAATCGGGGCTGCCACGATGAGTAGCAAATGAGCATACGGCCATATCCGCCCCCCGACAATTCCCACCAGCGGGAGAACGCACATGAAGATGCCGAGATCCGTATAGTACGATACGATTGCTCCGTAGCCAGGCAATCGCAAGAATTCTGAACAGAGCAACAAAGACGTGTGCACCACAATCAATGCAATTTCTACTGTCGGCGTTAATGAAACCTTTGGCTCTATTTTGTCGACGTGGATATGCTCTCGATTCAGCCAAAGCCCAAACGCCAACACCGCCCCGAAGATCATTCCAAATGTTGTCTCCATCATATTCCACCAATTGAAGTATCGGAAAATTTTGAACTGCGAGAGCAAGCCTGTCTTAAACATCGCTGCATTCCAACTATGGAACGCTTGAAGGCATTGACCGCCTGGGAATCCAAGCCCACCGGCGATGAACCCTACGATTGCCATCCGAAATGCCAACGTGTCACGCCGTATCGCACCGGAGTAAACGGCTAGTCCAATCAATGCAAAAAGCAATCCACCCCATACTTCGTGACGCGGCTTGAGATCCACTTTATCCGGGTGAAAATAGTAACTCCCGGAAAAGTAGATTCGGGGCAACTGTTTGTTCGCAAGGTCGAAGGGCGAATTGAGGCACCACAGCCCAAGATAAACCAATCCGATGAGTGTCAGGAGCATTAACAGCATCTCCAATGGCCGATAGCGAACACCACCCATTCCCATTCCTAAAAAGGCGCCCGCAAATCCAATCCAGAGCCCCCCTTTGATACTCAACCCCAGCAGTCCCCAACGGAGCGCTTCCCAGTTGCCAACCAGACCTGGGTCATGGGTTAACCCAACCGTCTGGCCGTAGGTCATGGTCCCCCCGATTCCGATCCCGACGGTCATCATCGCCGCAGCTCGAGCAGCTCCGAGTGACATTGCGAATGGAACAAACAGCATTATCAGCGTAAGAGAGGCAAGCGTGCCAGCGATCATCGCGCCTGACTCGTGTCCATACTGGCCGCGAATCCCCCAACCCATTCCGGCGGCCATAGCTGTCAAAAGTGATGCAGTCAGGACGAATGAAGCTCGGGAAGTGTTGTTTTGAGGCATACTTATCATTGAGTCTCAGAGTTTGGCACAGTAAACTGTCTCGCAATCGAAACAGAATTGATCCGTAGTTTAACTTCCTCTCTCTCTTTGGAGCGTCGAGCGTGCTTACACTGAAACGACTTTTTTTCCTTTCCGTATGTGGACTCGGGCTTTCGCAGGCTGCAATGTCCCAAGCAACTGCGGTTCAAGATCGCGTTGTCGCGGATCCGAATCCGGTAAATCCTGCAACCATCAACACCGAAATGACCGCCATCGATCGCTATGTTGCTGCTCCCGATCCGTCTTATCAATGGAACTTGGTGAGCACGCAACCGACTGCCGGCGGAACGCTGTTTGTTATCGACTTGACCTCGCAAACTTGGCTTCGTCCTGACGAAGTGGATCGACCCGTTTGGCACCACTGGCTCAGTATTTTCAAGCCGGAGGGAGCGACGACTAACAAGGCAATGCTGTTCATCGCCGGGGGCGGAAATGGCAGCGAAGCGCCTAAGAAGTTGGACCCGATGTTAGTAGCGATCGCTACAGCTACTAAAAGTGTGGTCGTCGAACTCAAGCAAATCCCTAATCAGCCATTGATTTTTCACGGTGATGGCAAGCCGAGAGTCGAGGACGACCTTATCGGTTACACTTGGGATCAATACATCAAGACCGGCGACGAACGTTGGCCAGCCCGCGGCCCAATGACCAAATCGGTTGTGCGTGCGATGGATACCGTCGAGTCGTTTATGGCAAGCGAGCCAGGTGGGAAAATGAATGTTAATCAATTCGTTGTCGCGGGTGGCTCAAAGCGGGGATGGACGACTTGGATGTCTGCTGCAGTCGACAAGAGAGTCATCGCTATCGCTCCGTTGGTCATCGATGTTCTCAACTTGGACGTTTCTATGCGTCATCATTACGCAGCCTATGGTTTTTGGGCTCCAGCGATTGACGAGTACGTCGACCATCGCATTATGCAACGTCGCGATAACAAGGCATACAAAGCCTTGATGCAAATCGAGGATCCGTTCGCCTATCGCAATCGGTTTACCATTCCCAAATGCATCGTCAATGCGACGGGTGACCAATTCTTTTTGCCTGACTCTTCCCAGTTTTATTACGATGAATTGCCCGGTGAAAAGCACTTATGCTATCTCCCCAACACCGATCACTCGCTCAAGGATTCCAATGCGGTACAGACGCTGACCGCATTCCACCACACCATCGTTAACGGAACGCCTCGGCCGGAATTTATTTGGAAGTTCAGCGACAAAAACAAAGTACAGGTGCAAAGCAAAACCCAGCCGAAGCGAGTCGTACTTTGGCAAGCGGCAAACACCGAAGCACGCGACTTCCGAGTCGAAACGTTAGGCAAAGCGTACAAACCGACAGAACTCAAGGAAGTCTCAGACGGCATTTTTGAAGCTCAATTGCAGATTCCCGACAAGGGCTGGCAAGCGTCGTTCGTCCAATGCGAGTTTGACGTTGGTGCGCCAGTCCCGTTGTACTTGAGCACTTCGGTGAAGGTATTGCCGGAAACGCTGCCATTCCTGAGCAAGCCGATTCCAAAGGATTGAGTTGTATGGCTTTTTTTCCAAAAGTCAGAATACTGCCAATCGGCAAACCCGCTACAATTTTGTAATCAATATTGGTGTATTCTCCCTTTGGAGCTACATTAAAGAGATGTTGTTTCACTTTGGCCGGAATCGCGCCAAAATGACGAATTAACCCTTTTCCAACTTTTTCGGTCCCTGCGGAGATGCATTTATGAAACGATTCGTCAAAAAGCCAGGCTTTACTCTGGTGGAACTTCTGGTTGTTATTGCGATCATAGGCATTTTGGTTGGCCTCCTATTGCCAGCCGTTCAGGCGGCTCGCGAGGCTGCTCGGCGAATGCAATGCGGTAACAATCTCAAGCAACTTGGACTTGCGATTCATAATCATGAGTCCACCTTCAAGTGGATTCCGATTTGGGGCGTTGAGCTCGCCCTCTCTGAGCCACCAACAAACCCATCTAATCCCTATTTCACCTTAACCGCTGACGCGCGTCGTCCGATGGGTGCTCTTGGGCAACTCCTACCATATTTGGAACAGACCAATGTTTTCAATTTGTTCGATATGAAGAGACCGTTGGTCGATCCAGTCAACCTGCCTCCACCTTTCCCAAGCGGGACGAACAATATAGCCGCCTTCGCCAAGTTGCCAGTGTTTGTATGTCCATCAACTCCGGAAGCACCTTCCGACTATGGGACTTACTTTGTGCCGATTGGGTTCCCATCGAACACACCTTATATCCTGCCAAAAACAGACTACGTTCCATTGCGTGGGATTCATGGGTCCCTCGCCGTTTGCAATGCACTCCCCAACACCAACACGCACAATGCGATGCTTGGATCGGAATTTCCGATCACTAAACGAAAAGTCAATTTTGGAGAAGTGTCCGATGGGCTCTCCAACACCATCTGTTTTGTGGAGCTAGCTGGAAAGCAACAAATCTATTTCCGTGGGCAAAGAATGCCGGGCGTCTTGACACTCAATTCTTTTTACGGTGACTGGAACGTGGCACGCCACGCGCGAGGATTGAGCGGGGCAACTATTGCTAATCCTGAGCAAGCCGGATGTTCAGCAATTAACATTGTCAATCAAAACAACCCCTACTCGTTCCATACTGGTGGCGTACAAATCGTTCGCGGTGATGGATCCGTTTCCTTCCTCTCCTCCTCGATCTCAACCCCAGCATTCATTGGCATCGTTTCCCGAAGTGGTGGCGAAGTCGATCAAGCAACAGAGTAAAGTTCTGGGTTGATGTTTTTCCGGTCTCGATTCTCTTGGATTGTTAAATGATTTTACCGCGTTCCATTTCAATAAGATCAAGGCTGTTCACGTTATCAACTCTCGCTATCTGCTTGATGGCGGGATGTGATGGTTCAGATTTGACCCAGCCGAAAGGGAAAATTACTGTCAACGGTGAACCTGCCGTCGGCGCAATTTTGCTTTTCCATCCGGTCGACGACAAAGAGGCTCCCGTTGCCTCCGGTGTGGCAGAAAAAGACGGTAGCTTCAATTTGACTTCGAATATGGCGGAGGGGGTAGTCCCCGGCAAGTACATCGTCACTGTCACTTGGCCTGATCCAGCGCACAAGGTGTCCGAAGCCGCAAAGATGCGTGGCGATGCGGAACCTGGTCAGGATTTACTTAAAGGGAAGTACGTCATGAAGAGCAAATCAGGCTTAACAGCGGAAATCATCAAATCAATGAAAGAACTGCCGCCGATCGAAATCAAGACAAAATAGTTAACGAAGAATTGTCCCGTTGAGCGGTGCTGCCTAACACTTTTGCTATGCAAAGCATTGTTGCACGACGCTCTCAGTGCTTCATCCAGACTAAAAACGTGGATTGGCAAACTTAGTTGCACGACGCTCCGCGTAGTGATTCCTACGACGTGATTCTTACGACGTGATTCCTACGACGTGATTCCTACGACGCGGAGCGTCGTACAACTTAGGGCGTACCCCAAAATGAAGACTGGACAGAGCACTAAGCTGTGATTTTTCTTTGTCGCTTTTTGCTCCGCAAAAGTTGCGTTGACAGAGGCGCACGTCCACGGAGCGAAAGGCGACGCTCGCAAGACTATTCGTCGGTCACGCAACCTTCGCTTGCGCTTTTCACATTCTTGATGTACTTGTACAGAGTCCCGCGCGTTGCCTTTAGCGGCGGGGCCTGCCATTTGGCTCTTCGCGCTGCCAACTCCGAATCGGAAACCGCGACGTCCAATCGGTTCGTGTCTGCATCCAACGTCACAATATCGTTGTCCATAACCAACGCAAGGGGCCCACCCTCCTGTGCTTCGGGGGTCACGTGCCCTACGATGAATCCGTGAGAGCCACCGGAAAATCTTCCGTCCGTCAAAAGCGCCACGTCGGAACCAAGACCTGCACCCATGATCGCAGAGGTAGGTGTCAGCATCTCGGGCATACCCGGCCCACCTTTCGGACCTTCGTATCGGATGATAATGACGTCCCCTTTCTTGATTTCGCCCCTCTCCAATGCGGAGAGCATCAATTCTTCGCTATCGTAACAGCGAGCAGGCCCAGAAAATCGCATCCCCTCTTTCCCGGTGATTTTCGCCACGGAACCTTCGGGTGCTAAATTGCCGAATAAAATCTGGATGTGCCCCGTTGCCTTGATCGGATTGCTCAACGGTTGAACCACCGTTTGACCCGGCTTCAAGCCAGGTAGATCAGCAACATTCTCGGCAAGGGTTTTGCCAGTCACAGTCAAGCAATCACCGGTCATGTATCCTGCTTCCAATAAGTATTTTATGACAGCGGGAGTTCCACCCACCGAGTGCAAGTCTTCTTGAACAAATCTGCCCGATGGTTTCAAGTCCGCTAAGAACGGAACTCGATCGCTCACCTTTTGGAAATCGTTCAACTGCAAATCGATTCCGACACTGCGGGCCATGGCGATCAAGTGCAACACCGCATTGGTGCTTCCGCCCAACGCGATCACGATCACCATCGCGTTTTCAAACGCGGCCCGAGTCATGATATCGCGAGGCTTTAGGTCGATTTCCATCAAGTGACGAATAGCTTTGGCGGCTCTTTTGCATTCATCTATTTTTGCTGGGTCTTCGGCAGGAATCGATGAGGAATAAGGGAGCGACATACCCAGGGCTTCAATCGCTGAGGCCATCGTGTTTGCGGTGTACATCCCACCGCATGCGCCTGCACCTGGACATGATTTGCGAACAATGTTGGCTCGCGTTTCCTCGTCTATTTGTCCCGAGATATATTGGCCGTAGCATTGAAATGCAGATACGATGTCCAACGAAGTACCATTCCACTTGCCCGCTCGGATCGTTCCGCCATAGACCATCAACGAGGGACGATTGAGCCTGCCCATCGCCATCAAGCAGCCAGGCATGTTCTTGTCGCAACCAGGTAACGCTATCAACGCGTCGTACCACTGCGCACTCATAATCGTTTCGATCGAGTCGGCGATCAAATCTCTCGATTGGAGAGAATAGGACATCCCATCCGTCCCCATGCTAATCCCGTCGCTGACACCGACTGTATTGAAACGCATACCAACAAGATTCTCTGCAACAACCGCTTTTTTGACCTCTAACGCGAGATCAAGTAGGTGCATGTTGCACGTATTTCCCTCGTACCAAACGCTTCCGATCCCAACCTGGCCTTTATGCATATCCTCTGGAGTCATGCCGGTGCCGTAAAGCATCGCTTGCGAAGCTCCTTGACTCTTCGGCTGTGTGATTCGTGAGGAAAACTTGTTCAATACATTCATGGGAGGGGTAAGGCTAAAGGGGTACGGCTAAAGGGGTGGACCGCACCTGCCGGGTGCGACTTTGCATTTCAAAACGAAATCTTACTTGCGGGCACGAGGGTGGCTCATCGAGACCCAGGCGCCATTCTGAGCGCTGCTAGCGACACATTGCTCTATGAAGTACATCCCCTCAACGCCATCGCAGACGTTGGGGTAAATAGTATTGACCCGTTCAATCGACTTGTTTTGCGAGACATCGACCATCGCGTCGAAGGCAGCCACATAAATGTTGGCAAACGCCTCGAAGAAGGCCTCTGGGTGTCCTGCTGGCAATCGGCAAGCCGCTTTTCCACTTGCATTCATGAACGAGCCATTCGGATCGCGAGTATAAAGCTTATGCGGCTGGCCATTCTGCCGGACAACCATGACATTCGGTTCTTCTTGACGCCAGGAAAGCGACCCCTTGGTTCCGTCGATCTCGATGGACAGATCGTTCTCGCGACCATGGCTGATCTGGCTGGCAGTGACGGTTCCGAGCCCACCATTTTGATAGCGAACGATGGCCGTTCCATAGTCATCCAGCTTGCGACCTGGTTCGAAGATTTTGAGATGGCAACTGATTTCAGCAGGTAACAGGCCCGTCATGAATCGCCCGAGATTGTAAGCATGTGTTGCGATGTCCCCAAAGCAACCTGCGACACCGCTTTGCTTGGGGTCGGTTCGCCAAGCCGCTTGCTTTTGGTCTTGGTCCTCTAGGCGTGTGCGTAGCCAACCCTGAATGTAGTTGGAACGGACCGCCTGGATTTCGCCAAGCTCACCGCTCTGAATCATTTCTCGAGCTTGGCGAACAAGTGGATAGCCGGTGTAATTGTGAGTCAACGCAAACACCGACTTGGATTTATCAACTAGTTTGGCCAACTCTTCGGCTTGTGCCAAGTCAAACGTCATCGGCTTGTCGCAAACGACGTGGAAGCCCGCTTCGAGCGCCGCTTTGGCAATTTCAAAGTGTGTGTGGTTGGGTGTGGTCACCGAAACAAAATCGATACGTTCACCCACTGGCTTCTTGGCCTCGGTTTCGAACATCGCTTGATAGGATGGATAAGCACGCTCTTGAGCGACATCGTAGTCTGGTGCAGACGCTTTCGAGCGTTCTGCGTTGCTGCTGAATGCACCTGCAACCAAAGTTGCTCGATTGTCCAAGCAAGCGGCAATCGAATGGACTCTTCCAATGAAAGAACCCTGTCCCCCGCCAACGATACCCATCTTGAGTTTGCGATTCATCGGTCCGTTGGTCATGTTGATTCTCCAGTAGTCAGGAAAGGAAAAAGGTTGACAGTTTTTTGAGGGGCCTATGTTTTACCAAAGTTACGTCAGTTTTGTAGCTGGCTTCGATCCAAGAGAATAGGAAGCATTCGTCTTATTCCGATAAATGTTTTTGTACCTGATTGACACCGAGACAAATCGCGCAAACAATGCCGACATTGAAGGATCAAGTTCAAGCGGCAGGATGCCGCGTTTTTTCTTTCAGAGGGCGAGCTATCCATTGCGCAACCAATCTCCTCTGGCATGTCATAACCTTCTGCCTAGCAGAGTCTTCGTTGGGGGACTTGTTTGTCTTCTCGTGTCCGTGGGGATTGTGTCTAATGTATTCTCACAAAGCAACGCAAAGTCACCGCTCGATGCCAAACGAACTCAATCGTATCTGAAGAAGATCTGCGATATCGGTCCTAGAGTTACGGGAACCAAGGGGATGGAAAAGCAGCAAGCGCTGCTGGAAGAACACTTCTCCAAGCTTGGGCCGACACTTCTTTGGCAATCGTTCGAGACACGGCATCCCGAAACAGGTATCAAAGTAACCGTTAAGAATTTAATCGTTCGTTGGAAGCCAGAACTGGAAGAACGCGTGTTCCTGTGCACTCATTACGATACGCGCCCATTTCCTGTGAACGACCCGAAGAATCCACGTGGTCTATTTATCGGTGCCAATGATGGAGCGAGCGGAACAGCCTTGTTTATGGAGCTAGGCAATGCTCTCGAAAAACTTGAATTGAAAGTTGGCGTGGATCTGGTTTTCTTCGATGCGGAAGAGCTAGTTTACGAGGAGCCTCGAGATCCATTCTTCGTCGGGTCAACACATTTCGCACAAACGTATGTGGATGAGCCGAGCAGCCCGCGATATCGATGCGGCATCCTTATCGACATGATTGGCGATTCGGATCTTCAGCTCTTTTACGAGCAAAATTCCTATCGATTTGCGAGGCCGCTAGTGGAAGAAATATGGGGAATCGCAAAGGAGCTAAACATCAAAGAATTCAAGCCAAACATTGGGTACGAAATCAAAGACGACCATTTGCCCTTGAACACAATCGCAAAAATCCCAGTGATCGACTTGATCGATTTTGATTACACCCGAGGCGTTCCGAAAGGGAGAAGTTTTTGGCACACGATGGCAGACACTCCAGACAAATGCTCCGGGACCTCGATGGTCAAAGTCGGGACTGTCCTGCTGGAATGGATCAAGCGGCAAAAGTAATCGACCCACATGCAACCTGAATCGAACGCTTCGAATCGAGAGCCAATCGCACAAAATCCCTCTGCGATCGAAGTTGTCGGATTGACCAAACGATACGGCAGCAAGAGTGTCCTGGATAATTTGAACCTGACAGTCGAGCAAGGTGAATTGCTGGTGGTGCTCGGCGATAGTGGCTGCGGCAAGTCAACACTGCTCAAGCTGATCTCAGGTCTCGAAAAGCCGCTTTCGGGATCGATTCGAATTACTCACCGAGAGCAATCCAATGTTGCGCCACACCAACGTGATGTTGCCGTCGTGTTTCAGGACGGCAATGGTTACGAGCACATGACGGTGCAAAGGAATCTCCGGTTGATCGCGAAAACTCAGGATGCAAAGGTGCAGATCGCAATCTGGGTTGAACGACTTAAGCTTGGTTCGACATGGAATCGAAGGCTGGACCAACTCTCCGGAGGTGAATCCCAACGTGTTGCGATCGCCCGCGCGATGTTATCGGGCAAGTCGATCGTGTTGTTGGATGAACCGCTCTCGCATTTGAATCAGGCTCTGCGCGAAGAGATCAGGGACTTGATCTTGACGGTCCATCGTGAAAGCAAAAAGACATTTGTCTACGTTACTCATGATTCGGACGAAGCGTGTTACATGGCAAGCCGGATCGCAGTTCTGGCGGATGGGCAAATTAAACAAGTGGGTTCACCGAGGTCCGTTTACATGTCGCCCAAATCTAAATCGGTTGCATTGCTTTTGGGTCAGCCAACCATGGATATATTGCAATTGCCAAGCGAATGGTTTGGGCTGGAGCCCGACGGATCTGCGTCCAGGTTCGAATGCGGTGTGCGATGCGATCAATGGAACATCACCCATCTTTCGGCGAATGAAACGGCCGAAGGTCATTCTGGTCCGACCGGATTTGTTATGAGCGATTCCTGTTTGGAGGTAAGGGGCTCGATCGCCGATTGTCGCTGGATGGGGAGCCACTGGCTTCTTCAAATACAAAGTAGCTCCACGCTTCGCATCCGTTGCGATGCGGGTTGCGACACTAACCTGGAATCGATACTGTTGAGCGCGGAGCGGTATTCTCGCGAGGGAGGGGCGTCGCTGCCATTTGGATCTGTTGTAGCCACCGTCCCACGAGAGTGGATTTATATGTTCGGTGCCGTTTCGAAGACCCCGTGACACATGGAGGCCGTCTCACTTTATGTACGCCCCGATGGGCTTGACCCATCGGAAGTGAAGGTTCTCAGCTAGAACCGACCGAATTAAGTGTTTCCCGCCCCTCCTCCGCTCCTAGCCCAACGCTTTTGGCGTTGGGCTAGGAGCGGAGGGGGGGCGGACGTTCCTGGGGGGATGTGCGTACTAGCTAAGAACCGTAGTCTCCGACGAGACGAGCTCGTCGGGGGCTAGTGAAAACAAAGCTCCAAAAGCGGGACGGCCTCCTAGCCAGTTGAGGACAAGCCGATGCTTAAGCGATTGGCAGAATGAAAACTACTGTAGGATGGGACCAATGTCCCGTCCGTCGATTCGTTCGGGACAATGGTCCCAAACTACGGCTGGTATAACACAGCCTGCCGATGCTCAGTAAGCGTATCCACGGAAATCGCTCCAGTAGCCGGGACTGGAGTAGATTCGTCGCGTCCGGGCTGGAACAACCGCATTAAAGAATGGATCGGTACTGACATTTGGCCGAGCGAAGTTGTAACCGATCCAGTCGTAGTGCCGGAGGATGGCATCGCGATGCATGGAATCGGCACGAGCGCGAGCGGTTAGGAATTCTTGGGCAGGACTGACTTCGAACCGAGCGTGCCCTGGGGAAGTGGAACCGCCGGTCAATGGTTCGTCATTTCCGGCGAAAGCCGAGGAGGCAGTGATGACGCCGCTCAAGCAAAAAGCAGCGAGAAAAAGTCGCATAGGATGGTCCTTCAATATGGGCTGTAAAGAAAAAGGGGCCGACCATCCATGGCGCAGTGCTCGAATCCAGTTTTGTGACGAGCATGTAGGGAGAGATATCGGCGGCAATCTTATGGAGAATTCAATGGATCTCTTGAGTGTCCTACAATCCGTGAGATCGTCCTAGCTTTCGGGTGATGTCTTGTTGGACGATCGTCCATTTTCAGATAAACTCTGCCTTTTCGTTTCCTCCGATTAGTACTCACCCCAGTCGTTCCAATGCTCGATCGAAAATTTGTTCTTGAAAATGCTGAACTGGTCAAAGCGAATTGTGTTCATCGCGGTGCCCATGCCGAAATCGATCGCTTTGTCGAATTGGAATTGCTCCGGAAAGCAAAGCTGAATCAAGCCGAAGAGTTTAACAGGCAGGCTAACGCAACCAGCGCCAAGATCGGGGCCGCAGCCCCTGCAGACCGCGAAGCGATCAAAGAACAAGGCCGAAAGCTGCGAGAGCAAAAGGATGCAGTCCAATCGGAACACGATGCCTTGGACAAAGAAATTGCAGCCATTCTCTCGCGCGTTCCCAACATGACACACCCCTCTGCCCCGATTGGTCGTGACGATCACGCCAATTTGGAAATTGCAAGAGGAAAAACCGCAATTCCAACATTCGATTTCCAACCCAAGGATCATTTGCAACTCGGCAAGCAGCATGACATGATCGATTTCGAGGCCGGTGCTCGCGTGGCTGGCGCTGGTTTCTATTTCTTAAAAAACGACGCAGTTTTGCTGGAACTGGCCCTGCAGCAGTTCGCCGTCCACCTTTTAATAAAACATGGCTTTGTGCCGGTCTCGACCCCTGACGTAGCGAACACGGAAACGCTGCATGGTATCGGGTTCATTCCTCGCGGCCCTGAGACACAAATCTATAGCATCGAGAACACCGATCTCAATCTCGTGGCTACCGCTGAAATCACGTTGGGTGGAATGTATGCCGGCCAAGTGTTGGAAGCAGAGACCTTGCCGCTCAAACTGGTTGGTATCAGCCACTGCTTCCGCACCGAGGCG
>JBBRGW010000057.1:0-12940 GCA_038223525.1 Pirellulales bacterium | reverse complement strand
AGGAAAGGAAAAAGCACGCAACTACCTAGTGGACAACAAAGACGTTGCCAATGCGATTCGCGATGCGATCATCGCCTGCGGTGGCTACGCCGGACCTGAAGGCAAGCCGGAAGCAAGTGAAGTCGAACAAGAAGTCGAAGCCGATTCCTAGGAATCGACAGCACCACGTTGCTGTGAATTTGTTTTCGCTGGCATCATTGTTTGCGTCCATTCGCGGAGCGAATGACGACATTGCCGCCGTTCGCTCCGCGAACGTGCGTTATGGGTCGCATCGAAATGCCACTTTGTTCGCTAGTTGCTACCCCGGATACCGACGATAAAGATATTCATCTTCGTTAAGTTTGGCTTTCTTTGGATTCTCCGCAATGTAGCGTCGCAAGTATTCATATTGCTCGACGCTGCGTATGAGGTGATCAAAAGGTTCGTGCTGCCAAAACTTACCCTTCGTTCCGAGAGATCGGTTGATCTGGACCGCTGAAAAATGGGTCCATGAATCGAACTGAGCCAACATCTGCTGGGCGCTGGCAAAGGCGGCCAACAGATGAATGTGGTTTGGCATCACGATAAAGTCGCCCATTCGGTATCGCTGGCCATCGAAATGCATCAAGGCATCGCCAACGATCTTGGAAAGCTCGGGACGTTTTAGGACACACGCTCCGTGGCAGGTGTCGAGATACAATTCGCGATAACGATTGAACGTCTTTTGAAACAGCTCTTGCTCTTCGAGTGGCAACGTTGTCAAGATTGTTTTCCAATGGCCGCGAAGTTTCCTAGCCGCAAGCCACTCTGCCTTCTCGCGTTCCCAACGCAGGATGACTTCTTTAGGAATCGAATCAACCGTTCGAATGGTTACAAACACAATAGCACCATCTTGCGACCAATGCGGTCGGATATGCTCTTCGAAAAGCCATTCCGCGTCGCGATCGAAAAGCTGACCAAGCGTTACCGTGTTTTCGGGACTTGTCTTTTCGTCTGGATAGCGCATATGGCGGTTTAGGATTTGTGAGATGACATTTCTGTAAGCGAAAAGTGTCTGAGGCGTCCATTCGCGGAGCGAATGACGACATTGTCGCCGTTCGCTCCGCGAACGTGCGTGGGAGGGTCAAATTGAGAGAAAGTTTCGACTACGCTAATGGCGCATCGTTCGAAACTACCAGATTCAGTTTCGTGGGCCAAACGGTAGCCCGATGTCATCTCAAGTTTTGACAACGTCGGGACGGGGCAAGGACAAGCACTCTACTCTCTTGAGCCCATCAGCATACCGCCTAGTCCGCCGAGCACGGATCCTTCTTCGGTGTGTTTGCCTCTGCCTCCCGCAGCGCTCACGATGCTCCCTGCGAGTCGGGAGAATGGCAAGCTCTGCAGCCAGATGGGACCTGGGCCTGTGACGGTTGCGATAAAGAGCCCTTCGCCGCCGAACAACGTATTCTTAACACCGCCGATGAATTGAATGTCGTATTGGACAGATGGCCCCAAAGCCATGATGCAACCGGTGTCCAGTTTCAATTGCTCGCCGGGCGCCAGCACACGATGCATGAGCGCGCCCCCAGCGTGTACCAATGCGATTCCGTCCCCCTTCAATCGTTGCATGATGAAGCCCTCCCCTCCAAAGAGACCGACACCTATCTTCTTTTGGAATGCAATACTCACTTGGATACCGCGGGCTCCGCAAAGGAAGGCGCCCTTTTGGCAAATCAGCTCGCCGCCCATTTGGTCCAAGTGCATCGGAGTGATTCTGCCCATGTACGGGGCCGCAAAAGCGATGTGCTCGCGGCCTTGTGACCGAGTATTGGTGAACGTCGTCATGAATAACGATTCACCCGTGAGCACCCGTTTCCCCGCGCTCACTACCTTATTCCAAAATCCACCCGAGCTGGACGGATCACCAAAGACAGTTTGCATTTCAATACCTGCCGTCATGTACATCATCGATCCCGCTTCTGCAATGACCGTTTCACCTGGATCGAGAGTCACTTCGACATACTGCGTGTCGTCGCCATGAATGCAATAGTCGATCTGGTCCGCGATCCCTTGCTTGCCTGCGGGGGATTGATAAGAACGCGGAGCGGCGTTGCTGGTATTCGAACTGTTTGGCGTCCCGGGACTGATTGGCGACGCGGCCGCGGATCCGCTCAAGTAGCCATCGTCCATAAAAGATTGTGGCGCAGTATCTGCGACATCGCTTTGCGCCACAAACACTTGCGAACAAGATTGGCATCGAACACTTTTACCCACATGTTCCGGCGCGAGACGATGGGCCTTGGAACAACTTGGGCAATAAATGGTGAGCATGAAACACTCCTAAAGTAGCAAAACCAAAATGGAATAGGCGGGCCGCCTTACTTTTGTAGCGGAACCCGACACGGCTTTCTAGTACCTCGACTTCGGCGATTTTATTGGTAGTGGAATGAACCGCATTCAAAAATGGTTCGGAATCGATTAAGATCACAGGTTTAATCTCTTTATCGCCCCCTTGCGATTGACTCCAAGCACATTGAGCCCAAACATCAGCGACACGGCGAACAATCCATGGCAAGAACTGGGACTGGACCAAGCCGAGTTGTCAGCCATCCAAAGCATGATGGCGATCGCTTCGGATGCAGATCTTCAAGAAAGCTTAACGCAACAACTCGTACCGCTCTTTGGCCAGTTCCCAAATTTGCGGCGCGGCTTGCCCCAGTTGTATCGATTCGTTCAAAACACTCGGGTTGCAAAAAGTTTCTTGGTTTTTTTGGATCGCGATCGCGATGCGCTCCCTTCATTACTCCAGTTCCTCGCCATTGAATCCACTGCGGTGGAATGGCTGATTGCCGATCCGGATAGTTTTGACTGGTTGCGATTGAGCGTCGGCCAATCGGTCGATCCAGAACATCTCAAGGATATTCTGATCAGCGAAATCAAGAACTTGGAAGATGAGGAGCAGATTCTTGCAAGCATGAAACGATTCCGGAGACGTGAGTCACTTCGAGTCATTTGCTCGTATTGCCTCCAAGACATGCCCCCTAGTGCGATCTCACAACAATTATCCTGGATCGCGGACGCAGGGGTTGCTGCCGCGTTAGTAGCAGCAAATGCGGAACGCAAATCGGACCGACGGGCTAAATCTCAACTCTCGAATTCCACAGCAGACTTGCTCCAATTTCTGTGCGCGATAGGGCTTGGAAGTCTCGGCGGCCAAGAACTAGAACTGGAAGGCCCGCTCGAAATCGTATTGTTGACCGGCACCGAGCTCATGCCTGATGAGACCAGAGCGTCCTATATCCAGGATGAATTGCAACGCATTGCTCAGCGAGCGATCGCGATGTTGACACACAAGGATGGTTCGGGATACGCGGTTGTCTTTCCCTACAACCCCGAAGGTGCCACTCCCAACGAAGTCCATCTTCAGGATTATCGTCGTTGGATTCAAGCGATTGAAAATCACGGACGAACTTGGCAGCGGCTAACATTGCTCAAATCGCGATACCTCGCAGGGAGTCCAATCATTGGGGCAAGATTCTTGGCGGAGTTCCCATCGCTGGTCTACCGTCGCTATTTGACACGTGCCGATATCGCCGGGATCGGTGCACTCAAACGCAAGATTGATCGAGAAGGACGTGCGCTCGAGTCAGCCCAGCCAAAACACTCGGCTCTTTCAATCGAGTTGCTGCTCGGCTGGAAAAGGGAAATCGAGTTCTTGATCCAGTTTTTGCAATTGATCCATGGAGGGGAATTGCCCCAAATTCGAATTGCAAACACCATTCAATCGATGGACGCGCTCACGCAGTCTGGCTGCCTGACGGAACAAGAGCGATCGATTTTAGGAGTAGCCTACAATCGCTTTTCCCATGCGATTTTCGCCTCGCAAATGGCAGCCCCTTTTTCATCAGCAACATCAGCAAATCGAATTAAAACCGAGTCTTCGGAAACGTCCATCTCGCAACTCGGTGTCGACTTGACCGAATCCTGGAACAAAGTCAAGCAGATTCGCAATCACTTGCGCGGTGAAGTCTTTGCAGATGAGAATCAAGCGTCCGAAGAAACCGACCTAATTCTCGATCCGAATCCTAAGCCAGAGTGGGTCGATGCGCTTTTGGCAAAGTACGGATTCAAACGATCGAACGCAGCCTATCGATACTTGGTAGAGCTCTCTCGAGAAGAGGTCTCCATGCTTTCAACGCGACGGTGCAGACACTTCCTGTCGAGTATTGCAACGCAGCTTCTGACGAAGATTAGTCAAACTCCGGACCCCGACTTAACGTTAGAGAACTTAGCGACCAGTTGCCGATCGCTTGGAGGCAAAGGGATACTATGGGAGCTCTTCAGTGTGCATGAGCCGTCACTGGATCTCTATGTGCGCCTTTGCGGTGCAAGTCCGTATCTCATAGGAATCTTGACCAGCAATCCGGGGATGATTGATGAGTTGCTCGACTCGTTGATGTTGAATCGACTTCCGACGGAACAGCAATTGGGTGTGATGCTGCATGAACTATGCCGTGGGGCTGAGGACATTGAGCCGATCATCCATTCGTTCAAAAATGCGATGCACTTGAATGTGGGTGTGCGCGACATCCTAGGAAAAGAGAGCATCACCGACACGCACCGAGCGCTTTCGGACATCGCAGACGTCTGCTTGCATCAGACCATTGACTGGCACTATGGGCGGTTGGTGAAACGTTTTGGTGTTCCGACAACAAGCGACGGGAAAGTATGCCGATTTGGAGTGGTTGCACTTGGTAAACTCGGAGCGCGCGAACCGAATTACCATAGCGACATTTCCCTGCTGTTTCTTTACGACGCGGATGGAACGACTCGAGCGCTCGGCACAGGGCGTCACCACGAACCGATCTCCGCCGAGTACTTTTTTCTACAGCTTGCTATGAAGGTCTCGCAAGCCGCCAACCGAGTCTGGCGAAGTGGGCGATTGTTTGAGACAAAAAATTGGATGGTTTCACCGAATAGAAACACAACGATCGCATGGAAACTAGACGAGCTCAAGAAGTTTTTCGTTGAGTCGGGTGACCTTGCTCTGCAACGCCAGCAACTTTGCAATGCACGGTGTATTCTTGGCGAACCCTCATTCCATCGCGAGATCGATCTCGCAATTGCCGACATCGTTCGAACGTGCCTATGGACAGAATCCGATAGCGCACTTGCGCTGACGACTCGACACCAACTGGAAGCCACTGCAGGCCTTCGAAACATCAAACGGGGCGTCGGCGGAACGATGGACGTCGAGTACATCGTCCAGTTGTTAATGTTACAAAACGTTTCGGCCGTCCCCGAGGTGTTTGTGGCGGGTACGCTGGAAGCGATCGAAAGGCTACGCGTCGCTGGCTTGATCGCGGCCGAGGACGCGGATGCCATGAAGGATGGCTACAATTTCTTGCGCGGTGTCGAGTCGGGTTTGCGACTGATGAATACGCAGGCGAGGCACGACCTTCCTGGATCGGAGAGCGAGCTCTCTCGTTTAGCTTATGTGCTGAATTTAGAGAACGGCCAGGAACTAGTAAGGCAATGCGAACAAGTGCGGCAGATGCATCGAGAGCTTTTTCAGAAGTATCTAGTAGGGCGAACGCCTTACTGAGACGCGATATAGCCCAGCAGAATCACATCCCGAAAATGATTCAAAGTCGCCCGAAAAAAAGACGAGGCGACCAGAGAGTCCAAACGATTCGGCCTGCCTCTCGCACTATCGGCGCCGCTTCGCTCGCTCGCTGATTTTGCGTCGCATTGGATTTAAGCTCCGTTTTTTGGCTTCGACCACTGTCGGTGCTTCAGCCGTTGCGTGGTCTGCAGAGCTTTGAACTGACTTGGATGACGCAACTTTTTTAGGTATTCCGAAGTCCTGAGCCAATGGATCAGCGACCAATTCTCGATTGATGCGTTGCTCGATTTCCGTCAGCAGTTCCCCTTGTCCTTTGAAAATAAACGTAAAAGCAATGCCATCTCGGCCCATGCGTCCGGTCCGCCCCACGCGATGGACATAATCGTCGACATCATCTGGCAAGTCGTAGTTGACGATATGTGAAATGGTGGTCACGTCTATCCCGCGCCCGACCACATCGGTTGCAACCAAGATCTGAACATCACCACTTCGCAACGATTTGAAAACGGAATCTCGCTGGGATTGATTCATGTTTCCATGAATAGTGCTGAGCCGCATATTCGCGAGCTCAGGAATTCGGGGCAATACTTTTTCAAGTTGGTTGTGGAGCTTTGCGGTCCCCAGCTTGGTCCTGCAAAAGATGATGGTTTGAGGTGGCTTCTCGCGAGCCAACAATTGCACGAGCACATCAAACTTTTGTTCAGGCGCGACGGTCAAGTATCTTTGCTCGATCGTGTCGACCGAAACATCCTTTTGGGAGCAGTCGACTCGGACGGGTTCGAACAAGTATTTTTCCGCCAGCCGTTTGACTTCGTCATCCAGCGTAGCGCTCAACAGGAGGGTCTGTCGGTTTTCTGGGCAGCGTCTCAAGATGCGTTCGATATCGGGACGAAAGCCGATGTCGAGCATCCGGTCGGCTTCGTCTAGGACGATACACCAAATGTTGTTCAATTTCAATGAGCCGCGATTGATATGGTCGATCACGCGACCGGGAGTTCCGACGACCACTTGGACGGCACCCTCGAACGCCTTCAGTTGCTTGGTCATGTGTTTTCCGCCGGCGACCTCAAGAACCTCCGTCGGGCAACCGTACGCGAGCTTGACGAACTCACCATGAACCTGGGCGGCAAGCTCGCGTGTTGGCACCAAAACCAAAGCCTGCGGATACCGTGAGGTCCGAAGCGGGTCGAGCTGCTCCAGGATGGGGATAGCGAAAGAAGCCGTTTTTCCCGTACCGGTTCGGGCTTGGCCGATGACGTCGTATCCCTTGAGGGCCCAAGGAATCACGCTGGCCTGAATGGGACTAGGCTTTTCATATCCCAGTCGTTTGATTGCTCGTTGGGTGATCTCAGACAGATTGAGGTCGTCGAATGTTTCTGGCGTCTTCGTTTCCATGTTCCGGTCGATGGATGGTGTTTAGGCCAAGTGCAAGCCGTGGCCATCTCTTTCGTTACTCGATTAAACGCCCATTCTACGATACAGTTTGCTTACTGATTAGTTCAAAACACCCTAACGCACTTATTTGTTTCATGGACACCATCCCGTTCGAACTCCCAAATGCCGCCTACGCCTGGGCTGACCTCTCTGAAGCTATCCTGGAAGCGGGTTTTGGCGAATCCGCCGTCCCTGGCCGAAATTTGTTTGACCAGTGGGAGGAGCCTGAGGATCCCATTTGGTCGATCCTAAGCGCTAATTGGATGTGCGAAAACGCCCTTTCCATCCACCAGCAAATCGTGGTGGATAAAAAAAATCGGGCTCGACTCGAGCAATTCCTAACCTGCCTGATCCGCTGCTTCCGACAAGCAATTGCAACAAAAAAGTCCTATACCGACCTCGAAACGCTCCAACGGCTGGTGCTGGTTCAGCATGTCGCCGAGCTCTATACCAAGACTCACGGTTGGGGGCTCCATCGGTGCGAAGGGGGACTGCTCCAAGTACTTTTCGCAAGCGGACACTCAACGGCTATCCATCTCGGGGTGGATTTATTGCTCACCCAACCGCCAATCGACTGGGCCGACGTTTCCTTGTCCTTGGCTCCGTTGATGCAATCAAAAGGCTGGAAAGTCGAGGATGTCTTCCCGAAGTTGATGCAGAGCACCAGTCCTGCCGTGCTTTCGCCCGCTTTGGACGTCGCCAATTACGCCGTTCGAAGTCGATCCCTTGTAGTGCATCCAGCCCTAGTCGATTTCGCGACGTTATTGCGTCTGATGGGCGGGCTCGTCAATCAACTTGGGATGCTCGAGGAAAATCCAGCTCAATTTGGTCAAACCGTAGACGCCATCCAAAAGATTCTCTTCGATTCGGTCTCCTTGTGCGTCTCTTTGTGCGACACGTTCGGCCTGATGGGAAACCCTGAAGCGATCGGCAAACTAACCCAAGCGACCAAACTCAGCCACCGCCGAATTCGAACAGAAGCGGCTTTTGCGTTGGCCAAGCTTGGAGAAAAGAAGGGCGAAGAATTGCTCATCGAGTTGGCCGCTGATTTTTCGAGCAGGCAACGCGCGATTGCCTATGCGGAAGAATTGGGGATCGACGATCGCGTGGACGAACGCTGGACAACCGAAGCTGCGTTGGCGGAATCTAGGCTCGCGAATTGGCTCGCCCAAAATGAACAAATGGGTATCTCACCCAGTCGCATGGAACTGCTCGACCAACGTACCTTAGGCTGGCCTGGATTCGAACAGCCACAGGAGTGTTTTCTCTTTCGCTTTGAGTATGACATGCAAGAGTCGGTCTACAGCAACGTCGGTTTTTCCGGACCCATGTGCCACACGTTCTCTCAAAATCTTGCTGACATTTCGATTGATGATGCATACGCGATCTTTGTCGGATGGGATATCGACCATCCAGACGCATTCGAGCTACCACCAAACTCCCTCGATGCCCGCATCCTAGAACGCATGAATCGAGTGATCGAGTCGTTGCCGGAACAAACCCAATTGATCGAGTCATTGCTATGCGTTTGTTTCTTTGAGCACTTTGGGGTCTTGGCCCGCGTTCGCGTCAATGAGGAACTGCGAATCGCCGTGCTTGCCGAAGACGACCGCATCACTTACGAACCCTTCAACACCAAAAATCAAGCCGATCCTATGTTGACCTACTGGCTCTGGCGCGGTCGCACGTTCTTTGAATCCGTGTAAGGGATTGATCTAGCTCCAAAGTCGCACTCGGCAAGTGCGACCTACGGTAGGTCGCTCTTGCCGAGAGCGACCTTTGAATTGTCGGGACGGTTTTCAATTGTCCCTATCACGGCACATGCATGACCTATTTTCGTTCAAAGTAGGCTTCGCGAATCTCGGTTTCCAGCGATGCGGACTCGGCTATCGCGGATTGAAAACTCGCTTTGCTCAATGAGCATAGCAATGTCTCTTCCAACGTATAAACGCTCGCGTTGCGAGGCTGACCGGTTAGCAGAGCCATCTCTCCAAAAAAGTCACCGCTTTGGAGCGTTACGACTTCGACCTCGGGCGAGCCTCGCTTGACCACCACGCTCCCCTCGCGGATCAAAAAGAATCGATCCCCAGGATCGTGTTCGCGAATGATTTGAACACCTGCAGGCAGGCTTTCAACAGTCATCTCGTCCGCGATTCGAGTTAAGGTTCGCGGTGTGACTCTTTCAAAGACACTGCACTTGGCAAGCATTTGCGTAATGATGCCAGCTTCTTTTACCAAGGCATCACTCCGGATCCGCCCGTCGACCAGAGTGATGATCCGGTCTGCGACATCCAGGATCCGGTTATCATGAGTGACGATTAAAATAGTGGTCTGATTTTCCATCGCCATCCGTTGAAGCAATTCGACGACAGTCCTCCCGCTTTGTTCATCGAGGGCGGCGGTGGGTTCATCGGCCAAAACCAATGTGGGGCTATGCACCAGCCCGCGGGCGATGGCGACGCGTTGTTTCTGCCCGCCTGATAATTGCTTGGGCTTGTGGCCGGTCCGGTTGGACAAACCAACTTTGTCAAGCATCTCTTTGGCAGCTCGTGTGTTTTCGCGAAACGAATTCTTAGGATGCGTCAACTCGAGCGACATCCGCACATTTTGAGTTGCGGTGAGCGAATCGAACAAGTTGTGAGCTTGGAAGATGAACCCAACTTGTCGCCGAAAATTCACCAATTGACCGCGGCTAGCACCACGCATCTCTTGACCCAGGACCGATAAATTTCCGTCTTGAACTCCGCGTAATGCTCCAATCAAAGTCAAAAGCGTTGTCTTTCCGGAACCGCTCGGTCCGGTCATGATGATAATCTCGCCTGGGAAAACAGTGAGGTTGTTTTCGAATAGGACTTGTTTACGGAGTTCGCCAGTACCAAAATAATGACTAAGGTTGTTTGCCCTTATCGAGGGACTGATGTGCTGGGCAATGCGAATGCGTGTGCTCGGGTCGAAAAGAGTTGCTCGTTGAACACTGCCCGGCAACATTGCTTGCATTTCCTCTGCTTGAATTCGAAAATAAAGCGGCTCGCGATTCGCCCCTACAAGCTTTGCAGTGTAATCTATTCTAGGGTTGATTCGCAGCTCAGATGTCGTAACCGTTTGCCGATTGCGCGGTCTTTACTGATTCCAAGGATGATGATGTCGCACCGTTTTGCCCGCTGCTCGAACGCAAAACATAGACAGGGAGGCTTGATGCCGCTCCTGACTATCGTGCTCATGTTGTTGGTGCTCTTGCCCCATCCCGGCTGTCGACCGTCGTCAGCAAGGACCACTTCCAGTGCCGTTCCACGATCGCAAATTCGCGAAGTGAACACGACGGACAAAGGCAGGACGAATGAAATTCTGGCCCAAGGGCGAATCCAACCCGCCAACGGTTTGGTACGCATGGGCGCAATCCCCGGGGACAAGGTCGAGCAAGTCCTGGTGGAAGCGGGCCAAGCCATTCATAAATCGCAACCGCTGATCGTATTGCAAAGCCAACAATTGCGAGCCTTGGAACTGGATGCCGCGAAGCTAAGATTGCAAGAAGCGCGAGGCGTTCGACAGGCAAAGCAACAGGAAGCGGATCTTGCCATCGACGCCGCAGAGCTGAAGTTACAAGCCGCAAAACAAATGCTTGAGCAAGCGAATTCGCAATTTGCTTTGGCAAAGAAAGGGGGCGAGCAAGTCGAATCGATGGGACGACAAATTGTCTCGCTCCAAAAACTCAGGGATGCCCCACTTACGCGTGCCGCGATTGGAGCGCTCGAGCTTGAAACCAAAAAGAATGAGCTCTTGAAGGTATCGTCCCTGAGCGAACAGACGCAATTGGCCGCCCAGCAATCCGTCGAATTGTCGAAATTGCAATTGCTTCAAAGCGAAAAGGCACTGGTCGCGGCCAACGAGGCCAGAAAGATTACGGACCAAGCGACGCCTATCGGGAGCTTGGAGAAGCAAATCGAAATCCTAAAACTGCAACTGGAGCAATCCAATGTGCTCGCGCCCTTGGATGGCGTTGTCGTCAGCGTGAATGTCGAGCCAGGCGAACGGACGGCTCAATTGCCACTCGTCGAACTGGCCGACTTGAGCAAGATGGTTTGCGTCGCGGAAGTTCACGAATCCGATGTAGCCCGAGTTGCAATCGACGATCGAGCGGAGATTCGGTCCTCAGCGTTGGGTAGACCGCTCCAAGGGCGCGTGCGTCGGATCGATCGGGTAGTGGGATCGGCGCAGTTGAGAGCGCCCAATCCGATGGCTAGATCCGACTTCCGGTCCATTCCTGTTTGGATCGAGATCGATACGGACGATATCGAATTGGCAGCGCAGAGGTTACAATTGCAGGTCGACGTTTCGATCCACAATACCCGCTAGACTTGCTAGCAGCGCACTAGAAAGCACTTGCATTGAATACCGCCGCGACCGCCGATCCGTTCATTGAGCAGATCCAACACCTGCGAAAAGTTCTAAGCCAGTCGATAGTCGGACAAGATTTGGTACTAGACCAGTTGCTTCTCTGCGCACTTTCAGGTTCGCATGCTTTGTTGGTTGGTGCACCTGGACTTGCCAAGACTCTCATGGTCAAAAGCCTAGCCAGCGCCTTCCGCTGGAAGTTTTCTCGCGTCCAATTCACACCCGACCTGATGCCGAGCGACATCACTGGCTATGAGCTTCTTGGTCGCAATGAACAAACCAACGAAATGAGTATGAAGTTTCGCAAAGGACCAATCTTTGCAAATCTCGTGTTAGCGGATGAAATCAATCGTGCCGCGCCCAAGACCCAGAGCGCGTTGCTCGAGGCCATGGCCGAAAGGCATGTTACCGTGGGTGGCGAAACGTATCGGCTTGAGGAGCCGTTTTTGGTCGTTGCCACCCAAAACCCCATCGAGCAAGAAGGAACGTATCCACTGCCCGAAGCCCAGCTAGATCGATTCATGATGGAGATCCATGTGGGCTACCCATCGCACGCGCAAGAGAAGGAAATCGTCCTCCGAACAACAGGCCATGAAACCTTGATCGAGGAAAGCAAATTGACTCGTGAAGCGTTTATCGGTTTGCGCTTGGCAGTCCGAAGCGTACCAATCCCCGACCACATCGCTGACTTCGCCGTGTCGCTTTGCGCTGGCACACGGCCGGGGTGCGGCAACAAGATGATCGACGACTACGTCGCCTTCGGCGCGGGGCCGCGCGGGAGTCAGAACTTGGTGTTAGCCTCTAAGGCGCGCGCTCTTTTACAAGGCCGCACGGCACCCATATTGGATGATCTTTTGGCCGTTGCGATCCCAATCCTTCGGCATCGAATCATTGTCAATCATCGAGCGATTGGGGACGGGGTCGATACCACGCAGATCATCGAGTCCTTGATAAAGAGCACGCCTGTTCCGGCTTCTGTGCGAAGTTAGGCGAACGGCAAGGTGAAAGATACCGGTAGGATGGGACCATTGTCCCGTACCAATAGCGGATCGGGACATTGGTCCCAATCTACGTTTGGTAGTTTCCAATCTGCCGCTCGCCTTAAGACGGACGCTGGCAGCGTCCGACACGTGCTGGACGCTGCTAGCGTCCGGCCTGAGACATCTGTTTAACCCGCCAATTTTCGTCAAAAAAATCTGCGTCCGCGATTCTCCCAGGGAAACGCGAATCCGGTGGTGTTGTCACGTCGACAATGGCCCAGTCCGGCAATTTCGGGATCTGCCTGGCATTGTTGAGGTAGTCGTATTCGCGATAAGTGAAACCGCTATTGAGAACAACATAACGCTGCGGGTTGAGCGGGTTGGGATAGATCAGCACGGGAACGTTGGTGTTCGCTGAAAATTTGCGGTCTTTGACAACTACGTCTTCCGAGTTCCATTGGATAGGGAGTTTGTCTGCGATCTTGGCAATGGTAGGGTTGCTTTTCCGGTCTCCCCAAAGAACCAAGTGGTAGTTCTCGATATCCTC
>JBBRGW010000056.1:0-13011 GCA_038223525.1 Pirellulales bacterium | reverse complement strand
AAGGTGGTCGCAACCTGGATTGCCCTCTCATAGCTTTCTCCACGCTTCCAAGCCATTTCGAAAAGCGAAAATGCCGGCGCGATGTCCTCTGATACCACGGGGCGCCGGTAAGCGAGTTCGGCAAAGCGAGCCAATACCTTGCGCCCACAATCCAATCTGGACTCATCCCCAAACTCAGGTTGAATATTCAGGATGCGTCGATGACCCTCCGGTAACTGTTCATCGGTGAGCTCGCTAGTGAATGTCACGGGGCCGCGAACCACCATCGAATCGACGTGCAGTCCTCGATTGCCGCCGTATCGCTGGTCCCCGCTCACGTTAGACGTTACTTCCTTTTTGCTATCCATGTTTAGCAGCGTCGATTGCTTTGCAGACAGTCGAACCGTAACCAGCTTATCGCCGGCTGCAGCATCGATCCAAAAACGATAGACAAGCGTTTCGTCTTGGACCCGGACGGCATCGATGTTTCTGTAGTCCTTCCCAAAACTTACATGGACTGTTGGGGGTGGAACCGTTTCCGCCACACCCACCCGAACTAGACTGAAATCAACCATGTACCTCCCCGGTGCAAGGTGATGGTCAAAAGTGACAGATCCGTCTTCTGCGAGTGGGTAAGTGGTCAGTCCGATCAGTTCCACTGGCGGTCGATCCCCGACACTGGGAACCATAATTGCAAGGGACGAAGCGCGTTCAGCCGCGAGCAAGTATTTTTCGATGTGAACCGGCGAGATACTCAACGCCGAGCCAATGTTGTCGTATCCAAAGCTAATTTCATCGGAGGGAAAGTCCTTGGCCAGATCCTCGCTGACTCCCATCAAATCCCTGATGGTGTTGTTGTACTCTTGACGATTGAGGCGTCGAATCGAAGCAGGTACCATTTGGCTACCCCTCGTGCTAAGCGTAGTCAGGAAGTCAGACTCGATCCAGTCGATGACCGAACGTGTTTCCTCCAAGGAGGGTCTAGGCTCAGTGCTGGGCGGCATCGCGCCGCTCTCCACAGCGTCCCACACCCGAAGCCACGTCTTGCTGGCGTTCAGTGCATCCTCTTTAGACGAAAACCGATCCAGATCAAGACCTCCCTCTGCACTTCCTTCGGTATGACATTCGATGCAGTGCTTCTTTAGGAATGGCACAACTTCGCTTTGAAATGAATCCTTTGCCGACAACTCCGAAACTGGAATCGACGCGATCATGGCAAAAGTCAAAATCGCAAAAAGTAATGTTAGGTATCTTTCGTTATGCAGTTGAAAGCGATGATTGTATGGAAACACAGGATCCTCTCCGCCAATCCCCTAGGAAACAAAGAACACAATGGACTCCAGCGTCTATACCGTGGAGCGACCAAGCTCCCATTGTAGCTCACAACGCTATGCCAATATAGCGACCTGCAAAAGTTGTTTAAACACAATTGGGATGATAGGAATATTCATTTGGAACGGGTGCGAGCAATCATTCGATAGTCAACTTCAGCGTGTCCCCAAACTGGGATTGCAATTCCAGCAGCTTGGAAAACAGTTCCTTCTTTCGAGCCGATTGGCTTGGCTCGCCCGCTAGATCATTCAACTCCTGCGGGTCAGTGGCTAGATTATACAATCGCACTTTCTTCGCATCGGGATAAAGAATAAGCTTCCACTTATTGAAAACCACGCAACGTTGCAATTTCAGGTAAGCACCGTAGATGGCAGCGTAAGCTGAGCTAGTCGATTTACCTGTGAGCAATGGCATCAGGCTGTTGAATTCGGTGGTCTCCGGCTTTGGGCAGTCCGCCAATTCCAGTGTCGTCGGCATCACGTCTTGAAGATAGATTGGAGCCTCAACACGATGATTTGGTTTTGCCAAAGGACCGACCACAATCAACGGCACACGAATGCTGTGATCATACATGTTTTGCTTGCCTACAAGGCCATGATTTCCAGCAGCTAGTCCGTGGTCTGCAGTAAAGAAGATCCAAGTCTTGTCGGCTTTACCCGACGCGTCGAGCGAGTCTAGGATTCTGCCAATCTGCTGATCCAAGTGCGAAATTAGCGCGAAATACTCTCGACGATGGACTTTGATCGCGTGCTCCGTTCTAGGGAACGGAGCTAGTTTCTCATCGCGCAAATCGGGACCACATCCGATAGCTTCGTGGAAAGGATAGGTCGGCAGAAAGCTGGCGGGCGTTTTGATTCGCTCTAGTGGGTACTTATCCACAAACTCTTGCGGAGATTGACGCGGGTCATGAGGCGCGTTGAATGCAACATACATGAAGAATGGATTCTTCTGCCCTTTGGCGGTACCCAAGAAATCGATCGCATCATCGGCCGTTACTTCGGACCAATGCTTACCGCCATTCCAATATCCACCCAATGATCGATCCGTCGCAGTCCACGGATCCGGCTTACCAGCTAACGGTCGGTTGTAGGCAATGTCTTGGGAGCCGGGCATACCTGGACGAATATGGCGGGCGACGTCGAACGTGAGTTCAGGCTTGACCTGTATGTGCCATTTACCCGACATATAAGTGTCGTATCCCGAACGTTTGAGCAGTTGTGGCCAAAGCCGATTCGCGATTCGCTCATCTTCAGTGGACTTTGCAATCGACTCCGCTCGCCAAACGCTTCGTCCCGTCAAAAGCATGTGGCGGCTAGCGACACAAACGGCGCCAGTCCACGAACCCATGTTGTAAGCGTGAGTGAAGGTTGTCCCACGCGCGACCAACCGATCCAAATGGGGTGTGTCTATGTCAACGTGTCCGAACGCAGAAACACACTCATAGGTGAAATCGTCTGCGATGATGAACAAGATATTGGGATGATCGTTCGCCTGCACTCGGGATCGATCGAATACTCCCAAGCTAATGGCAACCAACATCGAAACGGATGCCGTAATAACCCAATTGGTAAAACGGATCACAATGAATCACACACTTTTTTCTGAAGAAACAATTTCCAAGAACCCGACACGAGACAATCATTCTAGCTTAGCGAAAGTACTCAGCGGCAGCCGTTGCCTAACGCTGCCACAATTTTGGCCCGAAGCTAGCGCTCACGGTTCACAAAGTGAGTGTAGAATCGGCGATGTCTACCAATTGCCTTGCAACGGTTTACGGTATCGCGAGGGTCTTCCTGTCGGAACTTTGGAGGTTGAGGGTGGGTTTTTGTCTGCCCGTATTCAATAGTGCCTAGCGCTCCCGATGAGATTGCAAGCAAGTCCAGATGGTTAGCGAGACGCTTGCTAAAATCCACGATGACAAGCTTGAAGCTTATCCAGCTTGGAGCAATCGAACTATTTGTCTATCAGAAAGACGCAGCGTTTTATGAATCATTCAGCTCCGGAGCCGAACTCTCAAGTCATCCGATTCATTCAAGCCGGTAAGCATCGAGTTTGCTATGCCGAAGGTGGAGTCGACGTTCCCAATGGCACTCTTGGATCCAAACCGCGTGTCCTCCTACTGCATGGATGGATTTCCAGCCACCACGTCTACCGTGAATGCTGGGCCGATCTCGGAGAAATGGCTCGCTATTGTGCTCTCGACCTCGTCGGGTTCGGTGAATCGGATAAACCATCACCGAAAGATGTCCCCTACGATCCAGATTGGTACTGCGAACAGTTGAAGGCTTTTGTCGATGCCGTTGACTGGGACAATTTCATTTTGATCGCGCACTCGATGGGTGGCGTTGTGGCCACGGAGTTCGCGATAGCTCACCCTCAATTAGTCGACAGATTGATCTTAATTGACAGCGTCGGTATCCCCCAACCGCCGCCGTTGCTCGGTCGCATCTTACAATTACCAATCGTCGGTTCACTCCTATTTCGGTTGCTCGCGGGTACTCGCAAAAGCCTGCGAGACTTCCTTGTTAAGGATGTCTGGTATTCCAAGCCAGTCGTCGAAGAGGCCGTGCTCGGCGAAATGTATCGGGCCATTAATTCCCCGGGCGGCAAAGAAGCTGCCTATGCGTCAATGATGCAAATGACATCGCCACGTGCAGTGAGGGCCTTCACACCTCGCTTCAGTGCGTTGAGGACAAAGACCCATCTCATCTGGGGAGACCATGACAAGTTGTTTCCGCTCGACGCTTGCGGTCTAGCAATCCAAAAGCTCATCCCCGGTGCTACCCTGGACGTTATAAAAGACTCTGGGCACGAACCTCAGGTGGAAGCTCCAGATCAATTCCTACGGATTTTGCGGAAGATTGTACAGCCGTACCGTTCCTCTCGATAAAACCGAAACAACGGCGTAGTATTTGCTTCTTGGCAATATGCTGAGTCTCGTTTGTTCGGTTGCACCGATTTAGTCCCCGAGAATAGTTGACATTATGCCCAACATAGACGTCGAACGAGCATTGCAGGCACTGGATGGCAACGCAGAGTTGCTAAAGGATCTGGCAAGCATGTTTGCAGAGGATGCCCCAATCCTTCTTGGACAATTAAAGACCGCTTTGGTCGATAATAACCCAACGGCGGTTAGATCGGTTGTTCATGGCTTGAAGGGACTCGTTGCGACTTTCTATGCAAAACAAGGTGTTGACATAGCTCAACGGCTCGAGGACTCCGCAGCCAATGGGGAACTTGAGTTGTTTTTCAAGGGTCAACTTGAACAACTCGAAGAAGTGATCGGTTCCATTCTGTCGGAATTTGTGGCTCTTGGTTGGGTAAAGCCGCCTTGCGATTTGCCGTCCGCCCCCCATGTCCTTGGCCAAGAATAAAGAAGTTTAATGGCCAACGCAATGGCCGCGCAGCTTGCCTCTTCTCGGCCAAGGCGGGTAGCAGTCCATAGGCTGATTGTGGGTTCGCACCTGCCTTGTCACTCACTAAATCGGAAGATCCCAATTTGCCTGGCACGGGTATTGCATTGACAGAAGGCAGGCTTGAAAAACAGAGCTCGACAGATTCCCCTAGCGCTACTCGAATCGAAGTGATTTACTTCCCAACCTGCCTATTGGAACAACTACCATGGAACCAATCCTATTCATTCCGTTGGCCGCAATGGAGTACTCTCTAATCTATATGCTTGGGGGCGGTGGACTCGTCGGCGCTTTAGTCATCTACGTGATCGCAAGAATGTTACGAAGATAAGCTGACGTTGATTCCGACATTCAAAGCAAGGCACTTATTATCCGAACCGCTTTAACTTTCATCGCTGCATTTTGTATTCAGACCACGGCAATTCCTCAGTGGACACAATTACCGGATGACTCAGCTAGAACGAGCGAAGTTGTTGCGAATGGATCGGACGATAATGGTGGAATACCATTGCTATTAAGGATACCAGCAATGTTGATCGTCGTATCCGTGGATCGCGATTTTGAACACATAGCTCCGGTCAATCAAATTCTACTAGGCACGACCTCCGTAGGGACTTCCTATTGCAAGGGGCAAGTGACTTGCGCGGTCGAAGAAAACCCAGTAGGCGCCTCAATCCTCTGCTGCATCGAAGGCACGGTAGATTCCAAGACCTGCGGCACCAATGGCCCCGCCCTCATTCGCTCGACTACGATAACCAAATACCAAGCAAATAAACGTTTGACTTTCAACGGGAAGGTATTTGCTTGCGAGCCTGCTACGTTGACTTGTTGTACTCAATTAAAAATTGCTGGCATTGAAAGCAGCCTGCCGCGACTCAGAGGTCGCTTAGTGATTCGCATTGCAACCGTCCGAGCGGAGCAGTCAAAAGCACAGGTCGAGGCAATTATCAACTCACAAACCGAGCAGGAACTCCGTCAAAGAATTGATGCTGACTTCCTCTTGCGAATTGCAGAATTAAATGCTCAGTTTGCAAGCCGTCTCTCTATTCTCAAGTACGTTCCTGGCGGAAAAAAACAACTGCATCTTCGCAGTTGGAATGACGGTGTCGAGCTAAGTATTGGCCATTCGCCTCGACAAGACATCGAACACCTGAAAAACCGACCTGCAATCGGAAAATCAGTCGAGGTTTGGCTACGACGTAACGACAATTTAGTTGCCAACGAAACGATGACTGCGATCTTGTTCAGTAAAGCTCCGGCCTGGCTTTCGACTTACTTCTCGGAAAATCCCTTGTTCCACAGCCCTGATGAACGCAAATGGGGCATTGAATTTGGTGAGAAATGGGTTGTGCTAAAATTGCCCTAGAGCATTGTGGCAGCTAAGAATTAGAGATGGGGCTCCATCAACGCGTCCAATTTGGTACTTCATTTGCATTGAAGGAATAACAAAACGGGACACGTTTCTATTTTTCGAATTTGTAGCAACCACAATTACACGAAAGAAAAAACTTCAATGGAAAACTTAATACTCTATGGAAAGAGAATTGCGTTTTTGGCAACGGATGGATTTGAGCAGATTGAGCTCACTGAACCCTGGAAAGCAATCAAGAATGCCGGTGGAACAGTCAAACTCGTTTCCCCAAAGATTGGAGGAACTATTCGTGGCGTTCATCACGATGTTCCAGGAGACGAGTTCGTCGTCGACGTTCTCGCCTCCGATGCGATCACCGAAGATTTCGATGGTCTGGTCTTGCCCGGCGGTGTGTTCAGTCCAGATGCTTTACGTTTAGACAAAGATTCTGTTCAGTTTGTCCGCTCATTCTTTGACGCACACAAACCGGTAGCCGCAATCTGCCACGGTCCGTGGTTACTGATTGAGGCTGACGTCGTTGACGGCCGAAAGCTGACTTCATGGCCTAGTCTAAAAACAGATATCGCTAACGCCGGCGGCTCTTGGTTAGACGAAGCATGCGTGATCGACCAACGCTTAGTAACCAGTCGCAGCCCAAAAGACCTTGCTATGTTTTGTGAAATGTCAATCCAGGAATTCGGAAAAGGTACATCTGCCATTCAACCTGAATCGTCCGATGCGACTCCCGCTGTTGTTTAGGCGAGCGGCAGGGTGAAGGATACCAGTAGGATGGGACCGTTGTCCCGTCCAAATAGCGGATCGGGACATTGATTCCGATCTACCTGTTGATAGTCTCCAATTTGCCGATTACCTTAAATCAATCCTACGTATCGTGATTTTCGCTTACGACTCGGGCTTACCCGAGTAGCAGCGTATTCGGCAACCATTGACGAAAAAAACTACCAAGGTTTTATTCTCCAACCGACATAAAATCCGGCAAGAAACACCAAGGTCGAGGCAAGCATTGGACGCTTTCCCAAATAATGACCAAAGGAATCGCGAATCTCTCCCACCAGTACTTCGAAATCTTCTCTTTGCGATTCGCAAGCATCCATTACTGAATAGGGACTAACGGAATGATCCATATTCGCGTTCTCGCTCATAACGTTCGTCGACGCACTCATAAAATCACCTTCATTCGAAAAAGTATTCACTATGTTTTTGAGACGCCATTAAAAATGTCTTTAGCCCACTCAACGTTATTCGATAGCTCGTTTATACTTCGATTAAACTGAGAGCCGGCGCGGGAGAATTTTTTCAAGGATATAACTAGGATGGTGATACTTATGAGTGAACAAAAGGACCCTACAGCCAATTGGGATATCCAGCTTTCGATTTGAAAGAAATAGGTTACAGCTGACGCCAAACCAAAAATGACTACGGGGACGCATCCCAGTAGGCAACAAGCTGAAATCATAGCGATAATTGCGGTTCCCATGGATTTCTCCATTGCCAACTTCGCATCCGCTTTGAAAAGCTTTCCCTGCAATTCAGCCAACTCCAATAAGTCACCACCAAATCTCCCTGCCGAGGCTTTAAACTGTCCGACTGGATTTATGTGTTGATACTCTCGGCTCATCTTCTCGACGTCAACCATCCTAGAATGCCTCCTACAACGAACGCTGCCGCAATACTGACGGCCGGACTTGCGGCGATTAATCTTCTAGCCCGGTCAGGAATTTCGGACGTCGCAAATCCGCTTTCTTCGGTTTGGAAGGAAGTGTGATTAACGCCAGTTCTAGTCTGAGAATCAGTTAGCCTTGACTTTTGAGTCGAATTTTTGAAATCGATCACTTGTGTTCCTCTCCGAAAGGATGCGTTGCAGGGATTTTGCGACATAACTCCTGACTGCTGATGAAGCAATCGATGTGGCTAAGCTGACAAAGCCGCCAGCGAGTGTCGGGGTGCCGGACGCTTTCGAGTTTAGGGCGCTATCCGCATCTGTTCGCCGAGGTTTAATTTCTAGAACCGCTTTGGAAGTGCTGCGGGCTATCAAAAAACCCATTAAGGATGCGGCAGCAACGGAAACGAGTGGCTTGGTAAGAACGTATTCCTTCCAATCGATCAATCGCTTCGCTTCGTCTTGCAATTCGTCCACATGCGAGTGACCTGCCGATCGAACGGCGTGCATTCGCTCGATTAGCAAATCCATTTCCTTTGCATTTTGTGCGACGTCGCTCATCGTTATCGCTTCCGGCTCGACATCGAAATGCCAAGCATAATTCCCGCAACAATACCTGCACCGACCGCAAGCGCGAGCGATTCCATTGGGCGCCGTCCAACACTTTGGGCAGTGTAATCTAGGCCCTTTTTGGCTTCCGACGCGACACGATCGTAGTTTTCACGGAGTGAATCCCCTGCTGCATCCACATAATGAGCGGCTCGGTTCGCAACTTGGTTATAGGTTTTTCCAGCGGTATCACAGCATTCGCTAATGAAGGAACCAATTTCTTCCCTGCTTTTACCGGACTTCCGCTGCACGAGCCCAACTAGCTGTTCGAAGTTGCCTTCGACGCGAGTCAGCTCGTCCTTGGTGAATTCGCCAAACCGTTGTTTGATTGATCCCACGATACCATTCCAATTCCCCATCATTTTATCTCTAGAAACCATCTCTAATACCTCGGAAGTTTGAATTGAGAACCTACCGTCAGGAAAGACCATGACTGTGGTAAAGCTCGGTGACTCTAGAAACGCAATCGCTATGCCGAGAGCGATTTCAATCCCAAAAATAGGTAGATTGCACGGTAAAGCGTTCCCAAAACATACACGCTGCTCGACAATCGACCGCAACCGCCGCGCAAAAAGGAATCACAATTCGCGGCGGAACTTTCTCGAGAATATGAATAACCGGGGTGTACCAATAGTTTTTGAAGAAACGACACTTGTCCAAATAACCTTTCCAACAACCCTTAGGCGCATTGAGGCAAGCAATGGCATTCCAATTGCTTGGTGTTTTTTAGCAGACGTTGGTCCTGACTTTCAGGAAGGACAAAAGCACCTCAAAATGTTGGAGTTGATTATGTTAAGCTGGGCACTTACTTTTCTCGTATTGGCCTTGGTTGCAGCACTATTCGGATTTGGCGGCATAGCTGCCGGTGCAGCCGGCATTGCGAAAATCCTTTTCTTTTTGTTCCTTGTACTGTTCGCAGTAAGCCTAATTGCGAATGTGACCCGAGGTCGAAGCAGTATTTGACCCCCCCCTGATCGGACGCAGGACAGTAAGTTGATCAAAGTCCGTCGACAATCGATGATCCGCCGGTGTAAACGGCGAGATCTTATAATGGTTCTGAGTTTTCGTGTCGCATTCTCATGCTCAGGCTATTCAAAGCGAGACGGCACTCGCCGTCCGTTCGCTTTCGCAGATGAGAAAGAGTACCCCAGACAGAATTCGAATCTGTGACCTCAGCTTTAGGAAAGCCGCGCTCTATCCAACTGAGCTACTAGGGCATCAAAGAAATCGCAGAGGAGGATTTTATTTGCAACTCAATTGCATCTGGCGACGCACATCTCGTTTTGGAAAACTCCCCCACCTGCTAAATCGCTCTCGAGATTGTACCTGCGAGCAACAAACCGTACCACCGGTCATTTAACCCTTGCAACCATGTACAATCTTGAACGGAAAGATCCAATCCCGGCATCCGATCCCGGGAAGTGATCGGTCCGATGTTCCCCTCCATTTTGTTCGCGAGATTCGCGAGATTCGCATACTTCGCGGGCAAGAAAGTTGATCCTCATGTATAACGTAACTGCTTACTCTGTCTTCGCTTTGTCGCTGTGCTTGATCTCAGTCAGCAATGGCGCAGACCCTTGGCTCACTATCGAAGGCAAAGAAGGGATCGGCAAAGGACAGAACATCGTTTTTGTCACCGGTGAAGAGTACTACCGGTCCGAAGAGGGGATGGCCATGTTCGCTCAAATCATGGCCCGTCATCATGGTTTTCGTTGCACCGTTCTGTTCGCCATCGACCCTGCAACCGGGTTCATCAATCCAAATCGAAACGGAAATATCCCAGGACTTGAATCGCTTCAATCCGCTGACCTGATGGTTTTGTTTGCTCGATTTCGCGAGTTGCCAGACGCGGACATGAAGCATATCGTCGAGTATGTCAACGCGGGCAAACCTGTCCTCGGCATTCGAAACGCCACCCACGCGTTTCGCTACGCCCCTACCAGCCAAAGCCTCTACAAAGACTGGGATTTCCAAAGCAAAAACTGGCCCGGTGGGTTCGGTCAACAAATCCTAGGCGACACTTGGATCGCTCATTTTGGGCAGTTTCAAAAGGAAGCAACGTTGGCAAGCATGAACATAACGCAAGCAAACAACCCGGTGCTCAAGGGTGTTGCCGATACCATCTTCTGCCACACCGATGTCAACTCGGTCGAGCGTTTATCAGCCGACGATACTGTCTTGTTTCATGGACAAGTGCTTGCGGGTCTCAATCCAACCGATCCACCCGTCTCCGATCATCGCAAGGAGACTCGTATGCCATTTGCTTGGTTCAAGACCTACACCGCGCCGTCTGGCAAACAGGGACGTTCGTTTGCGACGACAGCCGGCGCGTCACTGGATTGGCAAAACGAAGATCTGCGCCGATTGATGGCCAACGCGATGCTGGCTCTCACCGGCCACGAAAAGCAAATTCCGGAAAAGACAAACGTGTCATTCGTGTCTCCTTACACACCCGGATCTACAGGTGCACTACCCGATGAAGCTTGGACGTCAGCGAAACTAACGCCCGATCGTTGGTCGCTCGAGTCCACTGGCAAAGCATTGCCCCCCTACGATACGCCGCTCTTGATCGAGCCGCCCTACTATCGCGTTCGCTATTCAGGGTCACCCAACACGGGCGAACTGCCCTATCCCGTGAGTTTCATGATATGGGTTCCTCCCGGCGTAAAGGTGCTTCGCGGTGTAGTCGTCCATCAACATGGCTGCGGCGAAGGATCCTGCATATCCGGTCAGACCGGTGCACTTGACCTGCATTGGCAAGCTCTTGCCAAGAAACATGACTGCGCGTTGATGTCTCCTACCTACGAACAACCAGACAAGGCCAACTGCCAGTTATGGTGCGATCCACGAAATGGTTCCGATGCTGCGTTTCAAAAATCGCTCGTCGACCTGGGAATGCAATCCAATCACCCTGAACTCGCATCTATCCCCTGGGCGATTTGGGGGCATAGTGGTGGAGGATACTGGGCGGGAGGGATGATGCTGCTCCACCCCGATCGCGTTGCTGCCGCGTGGTTGCGCTCCGGTGTGCCTCCGTTAACGGTGTCCGATGGCAAGCCGCTCCCTTACGTAATTCCCGATGCGGCTTTGAACGTCCCTGTCATGTGCAACCTCGGCACCAAAGAAGGTGTCACCGTAAAGGACGGCCAGTTCGCTGGCGTTTGGAAAGGTGCGGAATCTTTCTTTCTCTCGCTGCGAAGTAAAGGTGGACTCATTGGCATTTCGATCGACCCACTATCTAGCCACGAGTGCGGCAATCAACGCTACCTTTCGATCCCGTGGTTCGATGCTTGTCTGTCCGCTCGTCTCCCGGTCGCAAACGATGGCTCGCTCAAACCAATCGCTCGAAACGATGCTTGGCTCACTCCATTGGACTCCGATCCCTCCATCATTGCCAAACCGGTTCGGGCTACCGACTATTTAGGAAGCAAGGATAGAACGATATGGCTACCGAATGAAACCATTGCTAACGCTTGGTCCCAGTATGTCACCGATACCGCTATTACGGATTCGACTCCGCCACCCGCTCCAACAAATTTGAGAATTCAGGATGCGGAACTGACGTGGGACGCAGAAGCCGATCTCGAAAGCGGTCTGGCAAGTTTTATTATTGAACGCGACGGCAAGTTCCTGGCAAATCATCCAGATCAGGGAAAGAATCCCTACGGTCGGCCAATCTTCCAGCGACTGCAGTACAGTGACACTCCGGTGCAGCCGATTGTTCGAATGCAGTTTAACGATAGCACTGCGGAGAAAGGGAAGTCGTACGAGTATCGCGTGTTCGCGATGAATACGGTTGGGTTGAAGTCAGTAGGTTTGAGCTCAAATGGATTGAGTTCGACTGGATTGAAGTCAGTCGGACGCTAGCAGCGTCCGCCACGTTAAGTGCTCAGGTATTTTTGGGGTGGCGCCGCTTTGCGAACAAACATACGAAGCGACTTGGCAGGCGCGGCGATTGATGGATTGCAAGTTCCGTCCTTGGAGCATACCGATTGCAAACGTTGCCGTGAACGCATCACCCGCTCCGACAGTATCTACGACCGCGGTTTTAATGCCAGGTTCCTCGCTGATTTCTTCACCTCGCAAAAGAATCGCACCCTCTGCACCCCGAGTTAACGCGATGGCTTGAAACGCGAATTGTTTTGCAAGTTGCTGCAACATCGCAATAGGCGTTCCTCTCAGTCCGAGGAGCTTTGCCAAAACAGGAATCTCCTCGTCATTTAGCTTAAGGATGTTTGCAAGTTTAAGCGAGTCGAGGATTACATTATCCCCTATGAACGGTTTGCGAACATTGATGTCGAAGATGCGAAGGGCCGTTACGGGGGTTGCAGCTATGAAGCGTCGGATCGTGGCAAGTGATACATCGCTTCGTTGCCCAAGCGTTCCAAAGCAAACTGCGTTGGTTCGATTCGCAAGTTGCTCGATCTCGGTCGTCCATTCCAAGCGATCCCAAGCGGCGTCCGGTTCGAATTCATAGGTTGCGTGCCCTTGGCCATTGAGCTTTACATGCACTTGGCCGGTGGGTCGGCTTTTGCGAGCAACCTGGCTGATTTTCACCCCATGTTCGACCAATGAAACAATCGCACGGTCGCCAAGTTCATCGGTCCCTAAGGCGCTAACGATAAAGACTTCGCAACTGTCTCCCG
>JBBRGW010000055.1:0-13027 GCA_038223525.1 Pirellulales bacterium | reverse complement strand
TGGTACGCAGCCCTATTTGGCTTGCAAGGAATAGAAGCGCAAAGGAGGCAAACCGTGGTTTTGTCATTTGGAATTGTTGTTTCGATCGCTGCGTTACTCTTCTGCTGGCTTGCACCGAGCGCATGGAACTTCAAGCCGCGTTTAACTTCGGGCACCACCCCTGCTTTGGGCACCGCCCCTGCTTTGGGTGCGTCACTATTGGTTTGTGTCTTGCGTTTTGACGCGGATAGTCCTTTCCTCGATTTTCAGTTCTAACCTTGAGCACCCTACGAGTAGAATGCGTTCGCGATGTGGCAGCACTGCACACGCTAGAGAATGACTTCGTTCGACTGTCACATGGTGCCGCTATGCAAAGGCCTAGTTGGCTTTTACCATGGTGGGAAGCTTATCAAGCAAGCCACAAACTGCACGTTCTGGTCGGCTACCGTGGTGATCAAGTATGCGCTTTGTTCCCCTTAGCCGAAGCCCATTCGACGCTGACAGGCAAATCGCTGGTGTTCATGGGGAGCGGGAAAGTTTGCTCAGATGATCTTGGGATACTTGTCGAAGATTCCGATAGCGAGGAGACGGCCGCCGCATTTGCTTCCTGGCTTGTTTCGCATGAGAGTTGCCACTGGGATCATCTCAACCTTGACGGGATTCGCGAAAACAATCTCGCCATGTCTCATTTTGGGCGTTCGCTTGAATCCCTTTCGGGCTTGCGTATCGATCACAAAAGCAGCCCCAATTGCTGGTCCGCATCTCTGGCTGGCGGACTGGAAGCCTACAAAAGCCGATTGACCAAACGAGCCCGAAAAATTGTTCGCGACGCCGAAGCGGCTATCGAATCGGGTAAAGGGCGATTCGAAATCGCGACAACGCAAGACCAAGCGATGGGGTTTGCCAGCGACATCGAACGCCTGCATCAAGCGCGATGGAGGGAACGAGGTATCGACGGATGCTTCACTACCGACGAGTTTAGTAATTTTCTTAGAGCTGCAGTAAGTCGCATGTGGGACGATCCATGGGAGCCAACTCTAAAAGCGAGTAGCGAGTATTCCGAAGGATTGCAAGATGCGGATCGCCAACGCATGCTTGTGGGCATCGTAAGGATCGGTGGCAATGTTGCCGCTGGCGCGTTTTGCTTTCGAGATAGAGATGCAATGGACATGTATCTGGTTGGAATGAATCCGGAGTATGCGGAAGAGCGTCCAGGCTGGATGCTCAATACCTGTTTCATCAAACACGCTATCGGACTTGGATGTGAACGATTCGATTTCATGCGTGGAGATGAGGAGTATAAGGAACGACTGGGTGGAATTCCGACAGTGCAGCACCGTTGGCTTGTACCGTCCAATCGATTGAGTTCGCAGATGCGAAATATCGCTTATCGCGCCGCGGTAACTGTTAAGGATTGGTGGAGTCATAAGGCCACCGACCAAACGTGATTCCAGCTCACTAGTGCTTTGCCAGGGTAAAAAAGTGGGGTACGCTTTTAGCTTGCCTTTGGGATGGATCGCAAGCTGGAAGTTTACGCCACGCGATCGAGAACTACGCGTGGAAGGTCGCATCGAAATTATGAGTGCACTACATCTAGGAAAATGGTGGCATCGAGATACCGTTTCGGATCGAATCGTGTGCGATCTTTGTCCGCGTCAATGCGCGATGAAAGAAGGGGATCGCGGCTTTTGTTTTGTACGCAAGATCGAGGGGAACCAAATGGTTCTCGATACGTACGGTCGCAGTACTGGCTTTTGCATTGATCCAATCGAAAAGAAACCTCTCAATCACTTTTATCCGGGGACCAGCGTGCTCTCCTTCGGCACCGCGGGTTGCAATCTCGGTTGCCAGTTTTGCCAAAACTGGGATATATCCAAGTCGCGTGAGGTGGCCAAGTTGAGCTCGATGGCGGAGCCAGAACTCATTGCCAACGCCGCTAAGCAATTGGGCTGCAAGAGCGTTGCGTTCACCTACAACGATCCGGTAGTGTGGGCAGAATACGCAATCGATACGGCCAAAGCATGTCGTGCTGTGGGCGTCCAAAGCGTAGCGGTTACCGCCGGCTATATCTCTCCGGAAGCACGCAAAGAGTTTTACTCGCACATGGATGCTGCCAACGTCGATCTGAAGGCTTTCACCGAAGAGTTCTATCGCAAGATCACTTACTCGCATCTTGAACCCGTGTTGGACACACTTCGATATCTCAAGAATGAGACGGAGGTGTGGTTCGAAATCACCAACTTGATCATCCCCGAAGCCAACGATTCCGACGACGAGTTGACTCGCATGTGCGATTGGATCCTCAGTAACTTGGGCCCCGATGTTCCGGTCCACTTCTCAGCTTTTCATCCTGATTTCCGCATGTTGGATCGTCCTCGTACGCCACCTGAAACGCTGCTCAAAGCGCATGCGATCGCGAAGCGTACCGGCCTTAACTATCCCTACGTGGGCAACATTCATGATGTCATTCAGGGTTCGACTTATTGCTCCGGGTGTGGATCGCTTTTGATTGAGCGAGACTGGTACCAATTGGGCCATTATGGTCTCCGGGAAAATCGATGCGGGGCTTGCAATGCAACGCAACCGGGTCGCTTCGATGTTACGCCAGGGGATTGGGGGCGCAAGAGGCAACCTGTGAGCTTAGAACCTTTCCGGCAACCGATTCTGCAAAGCGAACAGAATAGGGTATCATTGCCAATCGTGCAGAGTCGCTCATTAGCCACCCATGCGGCGACAGAAAATCCTGTGCTTCGTTTGCCCATTTCTCCCAACGAGGAAATCATGTCAAGTTCGTCACTATCTGCTCCTGTTAAGCTCGAGATGCTGAATTTGAATGAGCTGAGCCCTGATCAAAAAACCGCGATACACAGGGCAGCACAGTTGGTCGTTGTCGCAGCGGTTTGCAACCGTGGACTAACCAAGGAATGGCTTGAATCGCTTGGTTCTATGGCCGAACTGAATGTGATGGGGATGTTCACGACGCTCACGCGTGGTACTCAGCTGCGAGGCTGTTGCGGATTCGTTGGGCAACCCGCAAAACTACATGAAGCGATCTTTTCCTCAGCGCAGCGAACGGCCAAGGAGGATCCGCGAATGCCCTCGATCTCGCCGTCGGAACTCGCGTTTCTCACCCTCGATGTTTCCCTTTTGGCTTCGCCGATCGCGTTGACGGTTCCTTCAGAAAAACGAATCGAACATATTCAAATAGGGAAACATGGACTGAAGATCACCCGCGGTCAACAAGCCGGATTGCTACTGCCAAGTGTTCCGGTCGAGCAAAACTGGACCGTCCAAGAATTTCTCGAAGGGGTTTGCCGCAAGGCGGGACTGCCGACCACGGCATGGATGGAAAAAGATACGATTTTGGAGACCTTCGAAGGGATCGTTATCGAAGGGAAGATGGAATCGGAATGCTTACCCTCGGAGATGCCCATCAGGCGAGCGCCGGGAAACACCCCAAGTCTTTTGCAACTCAAAAAGGTCGCTACGCAGAACCTGATCGCACTGTCACGCGGTGCAACACCAACTTATTTTGCGCCCGACGCAATGGATGGAAACATTCACGGGCTGGTTTTAACCATCGTCGATAGTCAGACCCGCAAACCGCTTGCGCATTGGATCAAGACCTCTTTGCGGAACGACATGCCGCTACAGTCGAGTCTGTTCGATCTCTGCAAAGCTGCCGCTGACGTCCTTGCGAGAACTCGGTTTCAAAAAGAAACGGATATCGAACTTGAGATTACCGTTCTATTTGATACCGCGCACCACGGAGCGATTCTTTTCGAAGATTGGGACGGAGATCAACTCAAGCCCAAACTAATTCGTTGCGAGATGGAGGGGTTCAATCCGGAGCTTCGTGCGGTGGTTGCGGTCTGTGGAGATCGCGCGGCGGTCGCATTCGATGCTGCTAAATCCGTGGCGGCATTGCTGGTCGAAGCGGCAATGACGATCAAGTCGCGTCGAAATCCAATCGGTATTTACTCCTTGGGTTGCATGTCTACCGCAGATGCATTGTTGGCAAGCAACACGACGATTGCACAAAGCGAAGACCACATTCGTAAGCCAGCGGTTGCAGATGGATTCTATCCATTGGCGGCAGAAGCAAGGCGTTCGCTAGTCGCAAAGCTCAAGAGTAGCGTATCCGCAAAGCAATCTCCACGACCTGCGCTTGCCATCATGACGCCTCATGCTGGGTTACGCTATAGCGGTCAAATTGCGATGGACACTTGGAGCTCGGTCAAGCTCCCAACAACGTTGTTGATCATTGGTCCCAAACACACACCGTTGGGTAGTGATTGGGCTATCTCTCCGTCGCAAGCTTGGGAGTTGCCGGATGGCGAGCGTTGGGACATCGATCTTGAACTTTCCAAGAAGCTTGCAGCGAACATCGAGGGGTTTGAGTTGGATTTTGCAGCGCATTCAAGAGAGCATGGGATCGAAGTGCAACTTCCCATCCTCGAAGCGTTGACCGCGATTGGGCAAAGACCCAAGCTGGTCGCCATCGCAATGAAGAGCGCATCGCTAGAGGAAATCATGCTCGCAGCCAATCAGTTAGCCGAAGTGTTGCGAGACATGCCCGAACGCCCGCTCCTAGTGATCTCGAGCGACATGAACCATTTTGCGGCCGAGGCCGAGAATCGGCGGCTCGATCGGTTGGCGCTCGATGCGCTTTTGACAGGCGATCCTAAGAGTCTGATCGACGTGTGCACAGCGAACGCGATTAGCATGTGTGGTTTGGTGCCTGCCGCGATTGTGATGCAGACTTTGATATCGCTAGGAGAGTCTTTTTCGGTCGAAGAAATCAATTACGACAACAGCGCCAGCAATGGAGGGGACCCCGCTCGGGTTGTTGGATATGCCGGAGTCGTTTTTCTCGCGAACTAGAGACGCTATAGTTCGGCTGGAGCATTCGAGACTGCGATGGTTAAACAGGGTGGAAATTGGAATAAACGATTTCAACTGTTGCCAAAACCAGTACTGCTTGGGTAGAACATGGCCAATCACACCTAAAAAACAATTCGATCACAGCACACTGCTTTTACGGAGATAACCAATCATGGCCATGCAAGACATTGAAGAAATCACGAAGTTTCTAAACGCACGCGGATTTCAAGATGCCGATGAAATGGCTCATGATGCGGTCGAAGACGGTGAAGCGATCGTAGAAACCATCTGCTTCCATGAGATCGCGGAAGATTTATTCAATCCCATTCACGACGCCACGTGGGTCGAAGAAGCTGCCGAAGATGGGGATCACGAGATTGGGGATCAGATTAAGCGATTGCTCGCCACCGGTGCTGATCCACAGGATCTTGCGATTTTTGCACGTTATATGCAACGTCGTTTTGCAAGCGACCTCGGACGCATACTCGACGGTATTAACTTGTACACCTCGCCCGAACGACCCTTCGAGGATTTTGGGGTCTTTGCAATCGTCGATGGAGTACCTACCGCACAAATCACCGACTTGGAAGAAGGGTTGGGGTTCTGGGATTTGGATTCGGAAATGGAATTGTCGCAGTCGGTAGCCAAGGCCTTGGAAGCGGACGATTCCAACGATGAGGACTAAGGTCAACTGACCCGATGGTTGCAGGTTTTCGCTGCTTTCCAAAAGTCGGACCGCACGGACGTACCAGGTGGGGCGCTTTTGAGTTCCTCGAGTCGGTCACTCTTGCCGGGCTTGCCGGGAAAGCTTCTGTTCTGAAGTTTGAACAGATTTGCGGCGGAACTTTGCCTGGGGTGCGGCATGCCCTGCGTGCAGTTTTTTGGCCTCGCACAAGTCGCTTTCCGACGTGTAACAGATAGTTACCGGGACAGCGATGGATGAAAGCTGGTCTATTGCGTATCATGGGTAAACCAGTTTTCGATCCCATATACAATTTCTCCAAGATTACCGCTTCTACCAATGTCGACCGCGTCTTCCGTTGCTAAGCCTGTTGCCGCTCCTCAAGACCCTTATTTCCAAGAACTGTTTGCCGATCGAATTGGCGGAATCAGTTATGGCAAAGGGAACGAGATCTACAAATTCGAAAAAATCAAAAGAGCCAAGCGAAAAGCGTTGTCTGACTTCCCCGATCGCGGATTGCTCGATTTTGGGATCGGTGAAAACGATTCCATGGCGGACGAAAAGGTTCGACAGCAGATGTCGGTCGAAGTGAACCGTCCGGAAAATCGCGGCTACATGGACAATGGCCCCGTGGAGTATAAACAAGCGGTCAGCCGCTTTATGAAGCGAGAGTTTCAAGTCGATTTGGATCCTGCCACCCAAGTCAATCATTGTATCGGTAGCAAAACGGCGCTTTCCATGCTACCAGCTTGCTTTATCAACCCCGGTGACATCACGATGATGACCGTGCCTGGCTATCCAGTCGCTGGTACTCACACCAAATACTATGGCGGAAATGTTTTTCGATTGCCTCTCCTGGCGGAAAACAATTTCTATCCTGACTTCAGTCAAGTTTCCGACGAAACGTGGGAGCGAACTAAGTTGCTCGTGGTCAACTATCCCAACAGCCCGACGGGACAGGTAGCAACGCAGAAGTTTTATGACGAGCTGGTGGACCTAGCCCACAAACGCAAATTCGTCGTCGTACAAGATGCCGCCCACATATTGCTTACCTTCCGTGGCAAGCCGTTGAGTTTTCTGCAAACACCGGGTGCCATGGACGTCGGGGTCGAAGTCCATTCGATGAGCAAGGGGTTCGACATGATCGGCTGGCGCATCGGTTGGGTTTGCGGCAATGCGAAAATTGTTCAAGCGTTTTCGGATGTCAAAGACAATTGCGATAGCGGCCAATTTGGTGCGGTTCAGCGCGCGGCAATCACTGGACTCGACTCGCCAGGAATCCCTCAACGCATCAACAAAAAATATCGACGGAGGCTTGAGAAATTGGTGGCTTGCCTAAGGAGCTGCGGTTTTACCTGCGAGGTTCCTGGAGGCAGTTACTTCTTGTACACCAAATCGCCAAAAGGTATCCAAGGTGGTTTGCAGTTCGCCAATGCAGAAGAAGCTTCGCAGTACTTCATTACGCAGCATTCAATGGTTACTGTGCCATGGGACGATGCGGGTAGCTTTTTGCGATTCGCTGTAACGTACGAAGCGGACGATGAAGCGGGTGAAGACGCGCTTATGGCAGAAACACGTCGGCGCATCGGTTCGTTAGCGTTGCATTTTTAGATATGAACTTGACCCGCGTCCTCCAGCCTTATGTTTGCTGTTTGGGAAACCCTGTTGCAGGAAACCCGACTCAGTTTGTGATGTATCGAGCAGCGCGGGCCTGCGGAGTGGATTGGCGATTCTTCACTTCGCAAGTGGAGGTCGATCAGTTCGAGGTCGCGTTCCGGGGAGTGCAAGCGCTGGGGTTAAGCGGCACGGCGTTTTTTGAGCCGTTTCAAGCCAAAGCGATGGATCTGCTCGATAGCGTTACGGAGTCCGCAATGTGCCTAGGCGGTGTCAACGTTGCTCGACTCGATGGGAAATCCTGGCTTGGGGATAATACTCTGGGCGTTGCGATTGCTAATTGCATTGAGCCCTTCCTGGAAAGTATTATCGAGCCGGCGACGAGTGAGAGTGCGACTGGTGAACCCGCACCCACAATTTTGATCGTCGGTGAACGAAAAATTGCAGACGCGATCCGACTAGCGAATCCCGAAATGGCGAAAAGAATTGTGCTTGTGCACGTGGGTGAGCCGATCCGAATCGATCCATTAGCACCGCGAGAGTCCTGGGAATTGAGTTCCTTAGACGAGTTCTCAGAAAAGGGTTTGCGTATGGATTGCCTCATTTGTCAAGACATTCCATCGACCGCTCTCTCGCGTCAGATCGCGACTCTAACTTGGAGTGCGTCTGCATCCTGTCTCGTTCTGGCCGGCAGTACGGAAAAACAATTACGTTCATGGCGCGACATTCTAAGGACTCAAAACTTAAAGCAGATTGAATCTGTGGAACTTATGTCCCATCAATCTGCAGCTGACTTTTATTTTTGGACAGGAGTCGTACCGTCCATCGAATTGATTCGCGATTCGTTGGAGGAGTACATGCAATGGTAAACTCCGGTTCCGAAACACAATCCCAAATATCTTTTAAGGTAGATCGATAAGCCAATGCAGGAAAAAATTGGGGCAACAACTGGTTCGGCAGTAGATGCAGGGTACCGTTGGGTTGCAGAGTGGGAGAGGCATGAAGCGACCTGGATCGCATGGCCACACAATACGAAAACATGGCCCGGACGTTTCGAAAACATTCCGCATACAACGGAGCGAGTGGTTCGAACTTTGGCCGAAGTGGAGCATGTTCATATATTGGGTGGCACTGCAGAAGGAACGGCGCAAGCCAGGCAATTTTTGCAAGATGTAAAGAACATTACGATCCACGACACGGATACGAACGATTGTTGGATAAGGGACTTTGGTCCTACTTTTTTGCTGAGCGAAGATCGTAAAAAGCTGGGTGCAACCCGTTGGAAATTCAACGCATGGGGAAACAAGTACCCGCACGAAAGGGACGCCACCGCCGCGTCAAAGATTTGCGAAATGCTCAATTCCAGCGGCAAACTAAGAGGCGTTGGTGAGAACGCAATGGATTCCTTTGCGTCCAGTTTGGTCGCCGAGGGAGGCGGATTAGAAACCGATGGGCAAGGGACTTTGATGACCACCAGCAGTTGCCTGCTTGCTTCGACCCGCAACTTCCACTGGACTCGCGAGCTGATCGAATTGGAGTTGATGCGCATGCTTGGGGTACGCAAAGTGCTTTGGGTAGACGGCGGCGCTTTGGCGGGTGATGACACGGACAGCCACATCGATCAATTGGCCAGATTCATACGACCAGGACTCGTTGTTGCAGCTGTTTCGTATTCGAGCGATGACAGCAACTACGAAAAGTTGAAGCTGCAACGCGAGCATTTGATCGCGATGTCCGATGCCGAGGGAAGGCAATTGGATATCGTTCCACTGACGACCCCGCCACCAAGACTGATTCAAGGCAAACGTGTGCCGGAAAGCTACTGCAATTTTCTGATTGCAAATGAGATCGTGCTCATGCCAACGTTTGGCTTTAGGGAAACCGATGACCTTGCTGCCGGCATACTTCAAGACCTGATGCCAGATCGAAAGGTGATTTGCCTCGACGCCTCGGATTTTATTTGGGGCTTAGGTGCATTCCATTGCGCTACGCAACAGCAACCTGCCGTAATGCCTTGATTGCCTCACCACCCTATAGTCGAGCGGCGGGACGCTAATCGCGGCTGCGATTATTTTTGCGATTGCCCCCGCTCCCCCAAGCTGACCAATCGGAACGATTTTGCGTTTAAACGATCGCAGAGATGCGATCCGACGCAACTTTTCGTATGTGATTCGGTCGCGTGCCAGCCGGCAGAGTGGTTAGCACTACGCAAACGCGATCGCGTACAGGGTCTGCCCAGGCGATCGTGCCCGTAGAACCGGTATGGCCAAAAGTCTGATCGGATGCACCGTCGACCACATCGCTCATTCCCACGTCCAATCCGATCCCGCGCGACAACAGGCCTTCCGGGTTGTGATTGCGAATCATTAGCTTGGCTACCTCAGGCCGAAAAAGCTTACCGGTGGGATGCAATAATTCTTCGAGAAAGAGTCCGACATCGGAAGCGGATGCTTGCGCGCCTCCCCAGGGTGCGCCGAGGGCCCGCCAGTACTCACTGTTCCAATCCCAACTCTTGGAGTCCGCCGAACCGCCCCCCGACTCGATGGCTCCGAATTCCACTTGGCATGCCATGATATCTTCGCGACGCAATTGCCCCGTTCCGAATGCTGTGTTGCGCATCCCTAGCGGCTTGAGCACAGTCCGTTCCACAAACTCGATAAACTCTAGGCCAGAGATGCGTTGCGCGATCTCCATGGCCAGCATGATCGCCATGCTCGAGTACTCGTATTGTGTCCCGGGCTCAAAGCGCAATGGGACCTGGAGCGTACCCTTTACGAATGCCGATAGTGGTGCATGGCTCCTGCGCAAATTCGCATTTTCTGGCAATTGGTCGGGAAGTCCTGAGACATGAGTCAGCAAATGCTGGACGGTCACGCGTTCTCGAGCTTCGCCCGAGAATTCTGGAATGTACTTCCGAACGGTGTCGCTCAACTGGAACTTGCCTTGATCGAACAGCGTCATTAGGGACGCGATGGCGATGGGCTTGGAGATCGATCCCAAAAGAAACGAGGCGTCAGTCGATTTGGCTTCACCGAAAGCACGATGAATAATCGTCTTGCCAATTCGGGCATAAATTGAGGCAGCCCGGACCTCGCCCGTGGCAGTAGCGGCCGTCAACAGGCTCGATGCATCCTCCCATTTGTCGTTGTTAAACATTGCAATCAATGGCCTTGAAAAAACGATCGCGGTTCCACATCCCAAAAATAATCGACGTCGCATTTGCTTCGAGGTTTCCGTGTTAGTTGTGCGACGCTCCGCGTCGCAAGAATCACGACGCCGAGAGGCTGTTGTTTTTTTCGTGAGGAGTAACCGCGAGCCAGTACAATGCAAGTTTGAAAGATCATTATACCCAATGAAGCTCAAGCATGCATCGAGTCAAGACTCGAGCCAAGACTCGAACTCATTTATTTCCCAGAGAGCGTTTCCATGCGAATTCTTAGTGCAGTTTTCCTAACGTCATTTCTTTTGCTATGCAGTGCTTGCGACCACTTCGTTTCCGCTGCTGATTTGCCAAACGTCGTCGTCATCTTTATAGACGACATGGGATACGCGGACATCGGTCCCTTTGGTGCGACTGCATTTCCAACCCCGAATCTGGATCGCATGGCTCGCGAGGGACGACGCTTCACCGACTTCCATGTCTCCTCTGCCGTTTGCTCCGCATCGCGAGCTGCGTTGATCACAGGCTGCTACCACGAACGAGTTGGCATTTCGGGTGCACTCGGTCCCAACTCAAAAATCGGTTTGTCTGACGGCGAAGTCACCTTGGCCGAGATCTGCAAACAGAGAAACTACGCAACGGCCTGCATTGGGAAATGGCATTTGGGTCATTATCCGAAATTCCTTCCAACGAGTCATGGGTTTGATTCCTACTACGGATTGCCTTATTCCAACGACATGTGGCCAAACCATCCGGAGGAACTTGCCAAACGGGCAACGGGTCAAGAAGTAAAAGCCGGTTATCCGTCGCTGCCGCTCATCGAGAACACAAAAATCGTCGATGCCGAAGTAACCGGCCAGGATCAGACGCAACTGACCACGGACTATACCCAGCGAGCAATCGAATTCATAAGAAAGCATCGCGATGATCCTTTCTTGGTCTACTTGCCCCATTCGATGGTGCATGTCCCACTTTATGTCTCAGAAAAGTTTGCAGGCAAGAGTGGTGCAGGACTATTCGGAGATGTCGTTATGGAAGTGGATTGGTCCGTTGGGCAAATTCTTGACACATTAAAGGAAGTTGAGGTCGATGATAATACTCTTGTGATCTTCACGACTGACAACGGTCCTTGGTTGTCCTATGGAAACCACGCTGGGTCTGCACTGCCGCATCGAGAAGGAAAAGGGACTGCATGGGAAGGCGGCATTCGTGTACCGACACTTATGCGCTGGCCCAAGAAGATTCCGGCTGGTACCAGTTGCGATGAATTGGCGGGCACAGTGGATATCCTACCGACCGTCGCTGCCATGATCGGAACAAAATTACCCGACCACAAGATCGACGGCCACAACATCTTACCGTTGATGATTGGAACGGTCGGAGCAACGTCCCCTCACGAGACAATGCCATGCTATTACGCGGATGACGAACTCCAAGCGATTCGCGACCCCAAGTGGAAGCTGATCTTGCCACATCAGTTTCGAACTCTGGCCGGAAGACCTGGTGGGAAAGATGGAATCCCGGCCAAGTACGAAAATGTCAAGCTGGGACTTGAACTCTATGACATGAAGAACGACCGTAGCGAGTCCAAGAATGTTGCTCAAGAACAACCCGAGGTCGTTGCGAAACTGCAAACGGCTGCGGAAAAGTGGCGTGCTGACTTGGGTGACAAGCTTAGCAACCGCAAGGGGAACGGTGTCCGGCCCCACGCCCAATGGGTAAATGGGGATTCGGTGTTGGAGTAGAGCCGTCTGGAATAAGCACATCAGCATAAGTCTTTGACGGATTATGGTTCCATCCTACGGTACTGGTCAGTGTAAAACCGGGGCTAACGAGGCTAACACTCCAGCAGCCAAGTGGAAAGTACTTTAAGATGTGACCACCGGTTGGCATCGCGGCTAATCGCAACGGAATTCATGCGACTATCGTTGTGCCGATTGGAAATAGCATTGAGAAGAATGCTGCGATGAGGGCATTGGGTATCGACCTGATTGAGTATGGCAACGACTTTCAAGCGAGCCGCGAGTATGCGCTACTTTTGAGCAAAGAACGCGAACTGCATATGGTGCCAAGCTACCACCCCAATCTCGTGTTGGGTGTTGCTTCCTATTGGTTGGAGTTTTTTGAGGCCACGCCGGATTTGCAACGAGTCTATGTTCCCATCGGGATGGGGTCTGGGATATGTTCCGCCATCATGGCGAGAGATGCACTCGGACTAAATGTCGACGTGATCGGTGTGGTTTCCGCTCATGCGCCTGCTTATGCCCTTTCTTTCGAGGCGGGCAAAGTGATCGAAGCCCCAGCGACTACGAAATTGGCCGACGGGATGGCTTGCCGTTCGCCCGATGCGGACGCTTTGGAAATCATTAAGCAAGGAATGAAGGAAGTGGTTCAGGTCACTGACGATGAAGTCGCAGAAGCAATGCGAATCTATTTTTCGGATACGCACAATGTGGCCGAAGGAGCGGGAGCTGCACCGCTAGCAGGTGCGTTGAAGCAAATGCGAGCTAAGGGAGATAGCGTGCATGGAAAGGTCATCGGACTGCCATTGTGTGGTGGCAATGTAGATTCAGACGTTTATGCCAAGGTGCTGATAGGATCGATGCCGCAAGCGTCTAGGCCCTAGTTCTAGCTTCAGGGCAGACACTGCAGCGTCAGTGGCGGATGCTGCTAAGCACGTGTGCACAAGTAATCAAGGAAAACTCAAT
>JBBRGW010000054.1:0-13280 GCA_038223525.1 Pirellulales bacterium | reverse complement strand
TGAAAACGGACTCAACTCGCTCGACGAACTCGTTGCAGCCTTAAAGAAGCCGGGTAGTCGAGAGATTTCTCGGCAAGTTATCGATGCGATGACTACCAACGAATCAAGTTTTTTTCGGGACTTGCAACCCTTTGAGGCTCTCAAATCGGTGATCATCCCAGAATTGATGGAGAAGCGAGCCAAAGAGCGAACGCTCAATATCTGGTCCAACGCTTGTTCGAGCGGCCAAGAAGTGTATAGCATCGCGATGATGCTGCGCGAGAGCTTCCCTGCTCTGGGTGGATGGAAAGTCCGATTGATCGCCAGCGATCTATCCACTGCCATTCTCAAAAAGGCCCAAGAAGGGATCTTCAATCAGACCGAAGTGAATCGCGGCCTGCCGATGCCTATGCTCCTAAAATATTTCACTAAGAGCGGGATTCAATGGCAGATCAAAGAAGAGGTTCGCAAGTCGATTGAGTTTAGAGAAGTCAATTTGATCGAATCTTGGCCACCAACAATGCCAACGATGGACATCGTATTCCTGCGAAACGTGCTGATCTATTTCTCACCTGAAACAAAGACAAACATCCTCCAAAAAGTGCATCGCATTTTAAAGCCAGATGGTTGTTTGTTTCTCGGCGGGGCCGAAACCACGATGAATCTCGATACCAAATTCGTTCGGTCGCCAGTCGGCAAGACGACTTGTTATCGACCTGGATAACCATCAGGCAATCGTAGGATGGGACCCTTGTCCCGTCCGTTCCTTCGTTCGGGACGAGCGTTCCAAACTAGGACTAATCGCACCCCAACCTAAACAATGAACCAAAACAATCCAAGACCAAAAGGCAACCACAATATGATTACCAACGAAGACATTGTTACCATCGTCCAGAGCATCCTCGCAACCACATTGGAATTAGAATCCTTCGGGTGTGAACGCACTGATGTTTCCAACTCGAATGGAAACATTTCTGGATGCATTCAGATTAGTGGCGAGTGGCAAGGGGCAGTGGTCATTCGATCGCCTGAAAGTCTAGCCAAAACTGTCGCAAGCCGGTTCTTTGAACTAGATCCAGCGGACCTTTCGGAAGATGACCTTCGAGACGCCTTTGCGGAACTGACAAACATGATCGGCGGGAACATCAAAGGCCAAGTTCCTTGCCCATCATTCTTATCGATCCCATCGGTTACCACCGGACAGGATTTTGATTTTCACCTGTCGCATGCGGTCCTCGTACGGGACTTGGACGTCCAATGCGAAGGCGAAAATTTGCGAATCATGATGTTTGAAGAAGACAAGTCGCAGCTCAGTCGTTTCGCTCATCGCAACTAAGCAGCCCAACAGAAGTAAGTGGGCAAAACATGTAGGCGAGTCTCTCCGAGACTCGCAGAAATCAGCGTCTCGGAGAGACTCTGCTACGTGGATTAGACGAAGAAACTTCTGCGCAAGTGCTTAGCATAGGGCACCGCCGCGGCTCAGTTTTTCTAGCAAATCAAGCGACTTTGGACTTGAGCAAACGATTCTTGACTCAAAGTCCTGCCACCGAGTGTCTTGCTGCATTAGGAGTCTTTTGACAAGAGCATCCCGCGTACGCTACCATACGGGCTGCTTCCTCATATGACTTTTTGAAATGGGCAAACCATGCGGCTCTCTCCACGCATTCGTCCGCATTCATTGCAATCGCCGATTCGCTGCGGCTTTTCACTTGTTGAACTGCTCGTGGTGATCGCCATCATAGGAATACTGATCGCATTGTTGCTGCCTGCTGTGCAAGCAGCCCGCGAAGCAGCAAGACGCATCCAGTGCGCTAACAATCTAAAGCAGATAGGGCTGGCAGCGATCCACCACGCAGACACGTTCGGTAAATTCCCCTCGGGATGCCAAACTTCGAAGGGACTGACGAATAGCCATCGTTTCATGTGGAGCGGTCAAATCCTGAACTACCTAGAGCAAACCAATCTGCGAAATTCGGTCGACCCTGATAAAGCTTGGGATGTGTTTCCTGCCAATATAGAAGCGATGAAGACAACGATGGGCATGTTTCGCTGTCCCTCTTCCGGCGCGCCGACGACTTATAGCCAGATCATCGAAGACCGTATCCCGTGTACTTATCTCGCTGTTGCTACCGGAACAGTTCGTACCGAAACGGGGCCAGGGAAATTGATTAGCGACACCAGTCTAGACGGTGCTCTCTATTCAAACAGTCAGACGCGCCATCGCGATTTCACGGATGGCCTATCTAATACCACCCTAGTTGCCGAATCCCTTTTCTTGCCGGGAGTATCCGGCCCTGACTTCGATGGTGTTCCTCAGATCATAGATCACTGGTCCGTCGGCTCACCAGGCATGGGCAAAAGCGAGATGTCCGAGGCACTCGGCTCAACTGCGATCCCAATCAACTCTTGGACAAAACGACCACAAGCGTTCATCGAAGACATCGAGCTTGGGTTTAGTTCGCGTCATGCGAGTATGATCCAAGCCGTATTTGCGGACGGACATGTTCAAGTCGTTTCGGAAGGGATCTCGCCATTAACATGGAGCGCGATCGGCACCCGTTCAGGCGGCGAAGTGGCCAATTTTGATGATTAGTAATACGGGTCTCTGCCGTGTTCATCTCATTTGAATTCAACGGGAGGCCGAGGCTCTTGCCGAGCTTGCGGCGCCCTGGTTCGGCAGGAGCCTCACCCGCCTCACCCTCCCGGCCAGTGAATTGGTTGGTAGAAAAGGGGACTAGCAGGTTCCTGCGTACATCGCGCAGTCATTCAATTCTGTGATCAACTGCGACATCGCTGGGGGAAGCCATGCGAAGGATGTGTTCGACGTCGCGGGGACAAACGCGGTTAATACTGAGCCAAACGTTTCTTTGACAGATGCTAGCTCCTTGGGTTTCGCATGCGTTATAAAAGCATCGATCGAGACAGCCGAAGCTCCCATTTGTAAAAACCGGAACATCGTTTGCCCATCGATCAAATTGCCTGCGACGAGCAGCTTTGTCTTGGCACCCGAATCCCGTAGCGCTTTGACCGATTGCTCAACAGCCCATGCGAGCGGCGCAAGCTCCAATGCCTGAGAAGCGGACACCCCATACTGAACTTGACATAGCACCGTAATAAAATCAAATCCGCTATCGATCAAGAAACGGATATCGTCGTAAACTGCTCCAGGAGCCATGGCCGCTCCGATTGGGCATTTACCCTCCGTAAGATTCCTTAGCAAGTCGATCTTCTTGGAGAGTTGTTCGAAATGAGAAATTTCGATCGGGAGGCCGGGAGTCCATCTTGCACGTCTAGAGTTTGGATAGGTATGGAACGGCACCCCAAACAATTGAAGCTCAATTGCGGCGGCGGTTCGAAAGGATTCACTATCGATGGGCTGATCTATTTGAATGGATGCGACTCTATTTTGATTCTCAGTCCCTTCGTTTTCATCCAACGCATCCCCGAGCCAAGCGATCCCTAGATTTCGAATCTCCGAAAGATACGCGCGTTTGATCGGAAGCGACATGCCTGCTTCTGCAACCAGTCGAGTAAAGAAAGGAGGAGCCAACGCAAACTCAGTTGGGGCTCCAGCGCAAGCGATTTTGCATTCGAGCGAGGGCTGCTGGTTTCTTCCATTGAGCATCGGATCGATACGAGCGAGCAGAGGTTCGCATCGTAATGCGCTCTGTTTGTCCCCTGTTTTCGACGAGTCCGGACCAGATCGATTTGGCATCTTTAGGAATCCTCGCGAACAGCTCGGTACACACGAAATTCTTTACCCGACGACTTGATGTTCGATTTGAGCATGAGCATACCAATCTTGAGTCGATCGGGTTCTCGCAATCGCTGTTCCTCGATATCTGGGCTGACCGATTCCACTTCGCCTCGAATGTAGATTGTGCCCCCCGACATTCCGTGCCCCAGATGCGAACCAGCCGAACTGCCGATGATGAGCGTTCCGCTTTGCATACCCAGACCAGCATAGTTTGCGACGGAACCTCGTACGACGACATCAGCGCCTTGCAGTCCGATGGCTGCACGGTCTTGTGCGCAACCATAGACTGCGATAAGTCCACCAGATCCTAGTGCACCGACGCCATGTTTGGTGTGCCCGTGAACGATCAGCATGCCAGAAACAATCGAATGCCCAAAGAAATCTTCGACGTTGCCTTCGATGAGGCATTGACCGTCACCGAAGGAGCAAAAACCGAAGTCACCAATGGAGCCTTTGATTGCGACTTCTCCAACATCCCTCAGTCCAGCACCGACAAAGTCCTGACCACGCGCGCCGCTAATCATTACGGAAATTGCTTGGGTGGTTGCTTCATCGGCGCGAGCCTTGTCCAGCGTCGCGGCGAGCGAGCGAACGGCAGTGCGCAATTCGTGCGGGGGAGTGCATGCCAAGTCGAAATGCAGAACGGATTCCGATGGATTTTCCATGGACGAAAACAACTAGCAAAGAGACAAGACGGAGGGGGAAAAGTCCCACGCTAGTTTAGTCCAATTGGCTTGATTGCACGAATCCATTTTGAATTCCAAGCCAAACCAAAAGGCTTTTTTGCAAATGCATTCGGTTGGCAGCTTGCTCGAAGACGATACTACCTGCGGAATCGATAACATCGTTAGTGATTTCTAGTCCGCGGCGAGCAGGCAAGCAATGGAGCACTTTGCAATGCGACGGTGCCAATTTCATCATACTCGCATTCAACTGGAAAGGTGCAAAGTCGACGGTACGGGCACTGGCTTCTGCCTCTTGTCCCATACTGGTCCACACGTCGGTGTATAGGAAGTCTGCGTCGCGAACCAACGAAGCGATATCGGTCCCTTGTTCGCAATCCAAATGCCCATAGTGCTTTCGTATACGTTCCACGAGTTGTGAATCGATTCGGTATTTCGCAGGTCCCACGAGCCGAAACTTCATCCCGCAAATCGCAGCGCTTTTCAAAAGCGAACGGGCCACGTTATTCCCATCTCCGACAAACGTTAACTGTTTGCCTTTTAGGGATCCGCCGGAGAACTCTCGCATCGTCATCATGTCTGCCATGGCTTGGCAGGGATGCGATTGATCTGTCAGTCCATTGATAACCGGCAAAGCGTTATGCGATGCAAGTTCGTCTACCGTGGACTGAGAGATAGCGCGGCAGACGACGAAGTCGCAATAGCCCGCCAGAACGCGAACAAAGTCAGCGATGGTTTCCCGTTCACGCCAACCCACGTCGTTGGTGAGATAGATGGCAGCGCCACCTAATTGGATCATTCCCGCTTCGAAGCTAACTCGGGTGCGCAAACTCGCTTTTTCGAATAGGAGGGCTAAGCTGCGGTTCTTGAGAACGTCCGGACGAAATCCTTGGCCGAGTTTCCGCTTTAGGGTGTCTGCCATGTCAAGGATTTCGTGGTATTCGTCGGCCGAAAGGTCGAACAGGGAACGAAGATGTTTCATGTTATGTGGAGCCAATTCGAATGGCTGACGATTGACGGTCTCGGATGATCTCGGTCCCGATGCCGGCCGTTGTGTAAATTTCTAGCAGTAGCGAATGCCTTACTTGGCCGTCGATGATGTGGACTTTGCCAACTCCGCGATCCAAGGTTGATAAACAAGCCTCGACCTTGGGGATCATGCCGCCAGCGATGATGCCCTGTTCGATCAATTCGCGCGCTTCGTTTGCCGTGAGAGAATGGATCACGCTTTCGGGATCCGCTTTATCTCGCCGAACTCCATTGACATCGCTGATAAAGATTAATTTCTCCGCGCCCAATGCCTCAGCAACCGCCATGGCGGCGGTGTCGCCATTGACATTGTACTTTTGCCCAGATTCATCCATGCACATAGATGGAATGATTGGGATCTGCTCTGTGTAAGTTAGCTTTTCGATGGTTTGTCGATCGACTCGGGTTACCTGTCCAACAAAACCCAAGTCGATAGGTTCCGAACCAGGCTCGTCGAGGAGCAGTTTTTCCCCAAAGAGCACGTTGGTTGTGCGGAAGTTGAGATTCATAGCGCGACCTCCGAGCCGCTCGATCTCGCTGGTCAGTTGTTCATTCAATTCATAGCCGAGGGTCTTTTCAACGATCTCAAGTGTTGCCGCATCGGTGACGCGACGACCTTTGATCCAAACGGGTTCAATGGCCGCAGCTTCCATTGCTTTATTGATAGAAGGACCGCCACCGTGGACAACTACCGGACGCATTCCTACCGATTCCATAAAGATGATGTCCAGGAGCGTGTGACGCATTGCATCTGGATTGGCCATCAACGATCCGCCAAGTTTGATCACGGTTGTCTTGCCTCGAAACTTTCGGATCCATCCCATCGCTTCGATGAGCGTGTCGGCTTTGGCAATCGCTTCCTTTGGTGAGTTCAATGCACTTCCTATCGTTTCGGAGTTTATTGCTGCTACTTATTTGTAGCTTACCAATAAATAAACGCCGGCGCGAATCGAGTCGTGCCGGCGGGGCATTTTTTGGGTACTAGCAAGCCCAATAGTGTACTACCCAACGGGGCTCTGTGTCAACAATTGTCCCGTCGGACCCCTGGTGAAAAGCAAACTGCAGACTTCTGCCTTTGGCCATTCCCAGACCCGCTGCAGCAATTCTCCAGCCTCTTTGACCGGCAGCGGTCGGGAAAAGTAGTAACCTTGAACCATCTCGCAACCTAGAACTTGGAGCTGTTGTAGCTGGTCAATGGTTTCGACCCCCTCAGCGATTACTTTTAATTGCAAGCTTGAGGCCAAGGCGAGAATTGCCCGAATGATGGCAAGGTGCTTTCCTGACTCGAACATTCCATTGACAAACGAACGATCTACTTTTAGGACATCCAACGGCATTTGATGCAAATAAGCAAGAGACGAATATCCTGTTCCAAAATCGTCGATTGAAATCATGACTCCTGTCTGGCGTAATTCATGCAATTTGGAAAGGGATTCTCCCGGTTGCTGCATCAACAGACTTTCGGTCACCTCCAATTTGAGGCAATGCGGCGGCAATTCGGTTTCACGCAAGGTATCGACCACCGTCTGAACAAATCTCTTGGATGCTAGTTGCCGCATCGAGACGTTGACGCTCATGATTAAGTCTCTGTTGACTTGAGTCCGCCATTGCATGGCTTGTTGACAAGCTTTGCGCAGAACCAATTCGCCGATTTCGACGATCAAACCCTTCGCTTCCGCGATCGGAATAAAGACGTTTGGTGGAACATTTCCATGAAAAGGATGCTGCCATCGCACCAGCGCTTCGTAACCAACGGTACTCGCTGTCTGGAGATCGATAATGGGCTGGTAGTTTAGACTTAGCTCTTCGCGTTGGACCGCGTGACGTAGTTCGCTGGCCATCTCCAATCGCATGGTGGAGTCTGCAATCATCTTGCTCTTGAATAGGCAATACGGTGAGTCGCGTTGGGATTTTGCCAAGTACATTGCGGTGTCGGCATAGGCCAGTAGACTGTCGGCAGTGATCTTTTGTTCTACCGCGCCCTGTAGTCCGTAGTCGGCAAGAACGATACCCATACGTGCACGCGTTTGTATTTCGCGCTCGGCGACCACGATGGGCGATTCCAACGTCTCGTGAATTCGCTTTGCAATTTTGATTGCGTCTTCTTCGTTGCGAACCGATTCCAGCAAAATACCAAATTCATCTCCGCCGAGCCTCGCGATAACAGCGTCGGACCTGCGAAGCGCTCCTTCGAAGCGTCTCGCTACGCTAATTAAAAAGGCATCGCCGGCCTCATGACCAAATTGATCGTTGATCATTTTAAAATCGTCGATATCCGCGTAAATCACAGCGAATGTTTCGTTTTTCTTGCCGGCCATCTGCTCGATACATCGGTTGATTCGATCCTGAAACAACGTACGGTTAGGCAGGCCTGTCAGAGAGTCAGCGACCTTTCCTTCGGTGATGTCGGTCAGTGAACCCGCGATGCGGAAAGCAAGCCCCGTCTTATCCTTGACCGCCAGGCCACGGCAAAGCATCCAACGAAAGTTGTGGTTGCGATCTCGCATTCGAAGTTCCGTCTCGAAGTGACTCGCCGTTCCATAAAGATGAGCTTGCAGGTCGGATAGGACCCGTTTTCGGTCCTCATAATAGACTAGGTCGATCCAGTCCGCACCGCGCGGGCCCCAAGTGGGATCCTCCATCCCAACCATCGCCCGCCATCGCGCTGACAGATACAGTTCGCCGGTCAACAGATTCCAATCCCAGATTCCGTCATTGGTGCCGAGGGAGACTAATGCATAACGTTCTTCGCTACTGCGAAGCGCTTTCCCTGTCTCCCTCAAAGCTAATTGAGTCTTGATACGAGCAGTCGCGACTACTCTTTCAACAGGTTTATTGACGTAGTCGTTGGCGCCGTATTCGAACGCTTTGGTCACCTGCCCCTCAGATTCAATACTGGTCATCATGATGATCGGCAGTTGATGCTGATCGTGCATTTGCCGCAAAATGCGACCGGTGCTGAAACCGTCCAAGTCGGGCATTTGGACGTCGAGCATTACCAAGTCAACGGCTTCACGATGCACAATCTCAATGCATTCACGACCGCTACTCGCCTCAAGAATGTTGTATCCATCCGGCTTTAGTAGAGCCTTAAGCGCCTCCCTTGCGCGGTGGTCGTCATCGACGATGAGGATTGTAGCGGTATCGTTCGGCTTGTTGGTCGAAGGCACGAATCCAACCGAAGCGAATGCAGGATCCTGCAAACCAGACTGGTTGGTGAACGCGTTGGCTAAGTTGCTAAGCATGATAAGGCTTCTTGCGGGATCGAACCTATTGTTTCGCTATTGCAAGAATTTTCCCCTATCCTATGTTCGGTCGACGGTTTAACGCCAACGCACGCCATCAATCCAAAACGCTCTGTCTTGCTAGTCCGTCACAATAAGGCTAGCTTTGGGAATATTGCCATTCGTTTGGATTAGCGAGACCGAAAAAGCAATAGAATGAAGGAGTAAGAGCTTTACCAAACGGTATAGTCGGCAAAGTCCCACTTTTTGAATCGAAACTCACAAATAGTGGTTTGTCAAATGCTTGGGACGAGCGCAACTTCTGCAGAGGCACCCATTTGGAAAAGATCGTCCACCTGCAGCATTTCCCCAAGGTCCACCGTGCTCTGCCATTGCGATTGAAGAATATCGATGTATTGGTTCAATACAGCAGCAACGGTTTGTTGCCCAACGATCACATCGTTGAAACTGACGCCGGTAGGGTCGGTTAAATAGCGTTGATAGATTCCACGGTACGCTCGGACTTGATCTGCAAGCGCTTCGGTCTGAAAGGATTGAGCCAATTGCCGGTTGGCTTGATACGAGCCAAACATCGGCGCCAGCTTTGCAATCAACTGATTTTGCGTGTCCGTTACCGTTTGCACGGACTTGATCAACTCTGCTCTGGCTGCAATTCGATTGCCTTGATTCTTGTTCCAGACTGGAAGTGCACCGCCAACGGTCAAGTTATAAGTATTGGTTCCCGGCGTAAAGGTATAATCCCGTTGCAACACAAAACCGACATTCAGATCCGGTACTGGCACTCGATCCGCAAGATTTACCAGAGTCCTGTTTTTACCGATTAGGTTCTCTGCAATTTGCAGGTCGGTGTGCACGGCAATCATTTGGGAAAGCGCTGAGTCATAGTCGATCTCTGGGACAGCGCAGTCTATTTTCCCGTCCAGTGCAACAGGTTGAAGGGCTGGGTTCGCAACCGCGGCGGCCAATGTTCTCCATGCAGCGATTGAATCTTGTTGTGCGCGACTGAATGTTTGAAGCGCTTGGATCGTCAGCACGCGGAGTTGCAGCGGCTCGTAGGGTGCAGCCTCGCCAGCCACCACTAGTTTGATCTGCGATTGGTAAGCGTTCCGCGAAAGCTCCGTTAACGCCTTTGCCAATACAACTCTTTTTCTAGCCGCGAGCACCTGGAAATAGGAGCGTCGAACAGTGGATTGAACCGTAACATAGGTTTTACGCTGGGTAACAATCGCATTGGAGTAGTCAACGGCAGCCGCTTGAGCTGCCAACCCCAATTTCTGTGCCATAATAAATGTTTGTTGAATGTAGACGCCGTGGTAGCCCGGAGTGTTGAGTGTCCGCACTGTATCCGCTTCGTATCCTACATTTGGATTGGGAGGCAAGCCCGCTTGAATCATCAACCCTCTGGCTGCCTCGACACTCGCTGCTGCAGCCAGCAAGCCTGGGTGGTTTTCTCGAGCGATTCTCTGCAATTCGTCCAAATTTATGCGACCCAAGCCTTCGTCTGGCAACGCATCGGCGAGGTAAGGCAAATCAGGCAGATCGACGTAAAGCTTTAGAATATTCTCTTTGAGCCTAGCCTGATCCAGCGGCTTACCGTCGGCATCCCGTCGAGACAAACTGATCGGCGGCGTTTGGGCTCCAGGTAATTCGCTCGGCAATTTCAAAGGACCAGCAGATTGCGTGTTGGCCTGATCCTTTGACTCGTTATCCGAAGTCTCTGCCTTGAGCTGCTGTTCCGGCTGCGGTTGTGTTGCCAATCGGAGCGCCGTCGCGGCTTTAATCGACGCTCCACCTTTGGAATAAAGTCCGCCATCGACGTCTGATTTTTCTAAATCCATCGCTCGCACTTCGTTGGCGCACGCGTCAAAATAAGTGCGACTCGAAGCGTCCGACGCGCAAGGTACAGAACCGAGCGAGCGATAGGCCATCCAATTGGGTGCACGACAGCCGACGAACCCGCACAATAAAAGCAATGGCAAGCAAATGCTAGCTCTGTGTCGCGGTCGCATCATCGATCATCCCTGAACGGAACCCCAATTTCACGTCGTAGCGCCATCCTTGGCTGACGTGAATAGAAGGATCGACCGTCAGGATTCGTCGGCGACAGAGAATTCGCTAGAGGTCCAACGACCGTCACAGTCGGAGAAATCGGACCTGTTTCTCTGTGAATTTTGCTTTAATGGCCGCCGACCAGCTCGAACCTTAACGTTCGATGGGGCGAGTGCGTCGGGGCGAGCGCATCGGGGCGTATACCTTCGCTTATACTAAGGCGAGTTAGCAGAAAGAAATCTACCCCAGGGACAAAGAACCGTAGTGGAACTCACCAGAGTTCCAAACGTGGCAGAATTCTGGCGAATTCCGCTACGGGCAATTCTCATACTGCCACCCGCCTAACAACCTTTGCTCCCCCGTATTTCGAGGCCGAATAACGAATGAATCAAAAGTTGCTACAGACATGGACGTTTTATGTACTTTTCTCGACTTGCTCTGGACTGCTTCAAGCTCAATTTTCACCCCAGTGGGTTGACCGCGCAAAGAGCGCGGGTATCACAGCGACTCATTTCGACGGTGGGCATCCCAAGCAGTACTTGCCACAATTGATGATGACCGGTCTCGCCTTGTTTGATTTCGATAAAGATGGCTGGAACGACATCTACCTCCTCAATGGATTCACGCTTTCGTCTGACAATGTAGCGGTAGAAAAGCCAGTCGATCGCCGAACGCATGCTGGGAATACGCTGTACCGAAACAATCGCGATGGAACGTTTAGCGATGTTACCGAGTCCGCAGGGGTAGCCTGCGGCAGCTTCTGCATGGGGGTCGTTGCCGGGGATTTCGATAACGACGGCGATTCCGATTTCGTGATCAGTAATTATGGTAAGCTCGATTTTTATCGCAATAATGGTGATGGCACTTTTTCGTCAGCATCGAACTCGCTGGGGATCGCAACAAATGCCATCCAATTTGGGTCTGGAATCGCATTCCTAGATATCGACAACGATGGGCTCTTGGACTTGTTCGCAAGCAACTACGTTGAGTTTTCATTTGACCAGTATGATGATGCCGCGAGAGCGTCACCTTATCCGCCGGGTCCAAAAGACTTCCCGCCCGCCAAGGATTCCTTGTATCGGAACAACGGAGATGGGACATTTACTGACGTTAGTGTTACCTCCGGGATTGCTGCGACGGCTGGTCCGAGTATGGGGGTCGTGTGCGGTGATTTTGATGGTGACAATGATGCAGATGTATTCGTATGCAGTGACGCCGCACCCAACCAGTACTTTATCAACGATGGCTCGGGACACTTTGCAGATCAAGCTTTGGTTGCCGGCGTAGCCTTTGATTTGAGCGGCAACGCTAACGGAAGTATGGGTGTGGATGCAGGCGACTTTGACAACGACGGTCGGCTCGATCTGTTGATCACCAACTACACCGGGCAAACTCCTGTGTTGTATCGAAACTTGGGAGATGGGATTTTCGAAGATGCCAGTCGAGTGAGTCGCGTGGGGCGCACGGTACTATCGCAAACGAATTGGGGAGTCGGGTTGGTCGATTTCGACAACGATCAGGACCTCGATGTGTTCTTTGCCAACGGGCACTTCCTCAAGAATATTGCGAGCATCGACGATCGCGCTACGTTTCTTGCGACCAACACCATCATGCTGAACAATGGGCGAGGAGTGTTTAGCGATGTTTCCAAGTCCTCAGGTCCGGGACTAGAAGTTTCGGAGAGCAGTCGCGGCGCCGCGTTTGATGACTTGGATCGCGATGGAGACATTGATTGCGTGGTACTTAACGCTAACTCTACGCCGAGTTACTTAGTGAATCAGTCGGCCATCACAAACCATTGGGTCGGCGTTCGTCTGGTCGGCATCGCATCCAACCGCGATGCTGTTGGAGCGCTGGTTCAATTGTCTGCCGATGGAAGCCGACAAGTGGCGATGGTCCATGCAGGCCGCGGCTACCAAAGCCACTACGGCACCGAACTCCATTTCGGACTCGGCAAAGCGAACAAGGTCGATGAGCTGCTCGTCACCTGGCCCGGTGGGCAAAAAGAATTGTTTTCCTGTGACAAAATTGGAAGGAGCTTTACATTCGTGCAAGGGAGCGGCAGGCCTGTCAACAAATAACTTCTCTTGCAAATTCGCATTCGAAGTCAGAGCATCGTTGCACGACGCTCCTAGGCTGTGATTTTAATATCGTCGCCTTTCGCTCCGCGAAAGTACGCTTTGTTAACGCACCTTTTGCGGAGCAAAAGGTGACAATATTTCGCCCCTCGCGAATAAAATCACAGCCTCTCCGCGTCGTGATGAATGCGACGCGGAGCGTCGCACAACTAAGGCTTTTACCACTAGTGCCCTGCTCCACTACCCAACGTCACCGAGTGCAACCACCGCTCCGTGCCGCTGGTTGACTTGCCGTTTTAACCTCGCGTGCTCGGGCAAGTCTAGGTTGGGGTCCTGTTCAACGATCTGCTGAGCCATTCCTCGTGCGCGAACAAGCACTTCTGCGTCTCTTACCAAATCTGCAATTCGCAATGGTGGCAATCCGATTTGCTTGGTACCCAACAAGTCACCGGGGCCCCGC
>JBBRGW010000053.1:0-13292 GCA_038223525.1 Pirellulales bacterium | reverse complement strand
TGGAGAGTTGCCGACCAATGCGCATCATGGCGTCGATGTCGTCCGGATGCGAATCGATCCACTTTCGGTAGTATTGGATCAAGCCGTCGAAATCGTTGGAGGATAGAAAGACCTCGTCGATACGTCGGCGGACATCGCGATAAAGCCAGCTGTCTGGGTTGACCTTGGTTAGGATGGATTCGAAATTGGTTAAGGCAGTATCGCGTTGACCTAGTTCGGCGCGAAGCTGGTTGGCGCGAACGGCCATTTCGATTTGGCGAAACTTATCCTTGTGGGTTTTGGCGAGGGCATCGTAGCGTTCTAGAGCTGCGTCGCGGGCACCTTCTTCGGCCAAGATACTTGCGATTTCTTCTTGGACTTGTTGGTCACCAGGAAATGTCGATTCCAATCGCTTCCAAACCGCCAGCGCTTCCTCGTTGCGATTGGTTCGTTGGTAGATGCGTCCTAGATCTTGCGAGATCTCAAGCAAGTCGGTGCGAGCGGGCTTCTTGTCGATGGCTCGTTGCAACGCGGCAGCGGCCAAGTCAACTTGGCCGAGCAACACCAGTGACTTGCCCAAGTAGTAACTGATCAGCGGCTCCTTGGGATTGAGCCCCTCGGCTTTCTCAAGCGCTGCCACCGCTTGCGAGTCTTGACCTCGCTGCATCGCAAACATACCCACGACTTGCCACAGGTTTCCGCTCTTTTCCTTTTCGGCTTGCGATTCAAGATTCGCAGACAAGGCATCGAGCGTGCCGCGACTTACGTGATAGCCGTAGACTTTATCGAGAGCCGTCCCAAGCCTGGGTTTCTTCTTGAGCAAATCGAGGAATCGCTCTGCGGAGATGCGTTCCTTCTTGTCCTCATCCGATTCGTCGTTAGCCGCCGCGGGTGCGGGCACTTGAGCGGAAAGATATGAAGTGTCAAAAACTTCATTCCTAAAGGGTAATGTTACCAATAAGAACAAACAGACACGAAAGAGCGGGGCTCATCGCATGACTATTTTCAACCTCAATCAAAATGGGACCGTTGTTACACGAGTATCGAAGCGAGGTTGAGAATCGTAACATACTCAAAAGTGAATTTCGACTGTTTTTGCGAGAACACCCCGCCCATTCCGCCTTCGGCAAGTGAGACCCTACCGTAGATCACTCTTGCCGAACGTGAAGTTTGCATTGGTGACAACACGTGGCAGCGTCTCTCCGAGACGCTGATTTCTGCTAGTCTCGGAGAGACTCGCCTACGTGTTTTGCACACTTACTAATGCAGGGCTGCTTATTTATCCATCGCCGTCTTCGTAGGATTCTTTTTCTCTTTGTCATGCTCTTTGACTTTGTCTTTTTTCATGTCAGACTTCTTTTTCTTTTCGGACTTGGTCTCGCTGTCAGGCTTCTTACTAACATCCGACTTGTTGGAATCCGTGCGAGTCTCCTTTGGCTCCAAACTCATCTTGGCATTTGCTTCCTTCTGTGCCTTAAGTTGCAATTGCAACTCGGTCACTTCAGCCGTCCGTTTCTCCAACATGTTTAGTGCTTCTTTGTTTGTCGCATCAGCGAGTTCCATTCGCTTTTGCCATTCCGACTGCATTTGCTCCAACTGAGCATCCATCTTCTTTCGCTCTTTCGCAAGCGTCTCTTGCTCCTTGATGATCGCCGCATTTCTTTCTGCAACGACTTGTTCGAATTCAGCCTGCTTCTTTGACAACTCTGCGATTTGACTTTGTGCGAGTTCTGCTTTCGCGACAGCTTCTGTTTCTGCTCTCATCGGAGCCGGAATCTCTTTCGCAGGAAGCGGTTCAAGTTCTCGGATTGCCGTAGCTCCCGACACCTTGTTTTCGACCGATGGGTTTGCTTCGCTCGACAAGGGTACAGATGCGACTGTTTGAGATAGCGCGGATACCGACTCCTTGGCGGCGTGGGCTGCAGCAATGGTCTCTACCGAATTCTCGGATGAGGTGGATGCGCCTGACTTTCCTAGGATCTCTGCTGACAAAATACTTGCACCGGGCGGTAACTCCAAGCCCTTCATAAACTGTTGACGAACTTCAGGCGGAATATCCCCTAATCGAATGGCATCCGGTTGAGTTTGAGGCGGCTTGAACTCCTCTACAACAAATCCCAATGCGGCCATCTGAGACGCTGTTCCAGAAGAAATCAGGCCAGGGGAACCCAACATGGGGACCAATGGCTGATCCGGCGTTTGAGGCAGCACCGTTTCTGCCGTCGGCTGCGAAAGAAACTTTTTCGGTGTGGGAAGTGTTGGCTGTGGCGTCGTTGGCTGTGGCGTCGTTGGCTGTGTCGTCGTTGGCTGTGTCGTCGTTGGCGAGGAGCGGGTCGGTGACGACCTTAATGGGGGCAAGCCAAGTCGTTGCCGACATACGTCGCAATTCAAAATGTCTGCCGACAGATTGTTCACGTCGATCGGTCCGCTACCCAAGTGTGTTTGCGGTGCAATGCTGGGTCCACTTGAGCGAATGACAGCACCCGAAGGGAACGGCCCATTGAGCGGAAAACCTTGAACATTCGTTTGCCCCAAGGATGTAGAGGAGACTGCCAAACAGCAGCTCAATGCAAATCCAGAAGACAAATCACTAAGTCGAATTTTGGTCATTTTGTCAAAACCCAGATGGGGAAAGATCCTTCAATACACGCAGTGTAGATGATGAAAAAGTATAATTGGCCACTTCAAGAAAATGCAATCACATGCGGCGACTTTGAACATTGGAGCCATTTTCAGCACAACTCAGGTCGATTTGTAGGGGCAAGTTGTGCTAATCTCCTGGCCAGCGGACCACTATTTCGAACCAAAATCTACTTTCATTCCCCTCGAACCATGAAATTCACTGGCTTGATTCTGATTTGCGCAACTAGCTGTTTGGCGCTCATTTTGCCCGCGATCGGTGTGGTGCAGTTCCCAAAATCGCAAATGACAAATCCTGCTGCTCCCCCGGGTTTCCTGACCAACGCACCTCAAAATCAAAACAATCCAGTTTGGAATCCGGCCGTCAACCGACAGGACTTTTCCTCGAGTTCGAACGTAATGCCGAACCCGTCGACACCTTTTCCCAATCAGCCATTGCCATCGTACAACCAAACCACACCGATGATTCAACAACCATCCCAACCACAAGTTGCCCCCCAAGGCAATAAACTGGGGATGGGGATTTGGCTAATGCTCGCTCCTGTCTGTTTACTTGGGCTGGCCATGTGGACGTTCGCGCCCAATCCATCTGGCTCGCCCCGCCAACGCTAAACAGATGCATCCATATCCTAATTCGAGCGGCAGGGTGAAAGATACCAGTCGTAGTTTGGGACCATTGTCCCGAACCAATCAACGGACGGGACATTGGTCCCATCCTACGGTAGGTTCCGATCTGCCGCTCGCCTAAGCGTCAGGGCACTTCTAGCCGCTGGTGAAATTGGCGTAATCAAACGCGACCGAGACGGTCGAGCGCTTCTTCGGCCCACGGGCTTTGGGGCGATAGTTGCAAGAAACGAATCCAGTGACGAACAGCTTGATCGCCGTCGGACTCTTCGTCCAAACATTTGGCTAGATGGTAATGCACATCGGGATAGCGGTCATCTCGGACGAGCGCACCTTGAAACGCGGCAATCGCCAACAGGTTTTGTCCCGTCTCGGCTAACACGCAACCGAGATTCGCTCTCGCCTCGATGAAGTCTTCATCCAGTTCGATCGCGTTGTAATATCGCTCTCTCGCAGCCGAACAATCGCCTGTGCGGTAAAGCAACTCTGCCAATTGGAAACAAATTTCCGCGGTCATCCCATAGCGAGCGAGAATGATGCGATACCAACCGATGCACTGTTCTAACCGTCCTGCATCCTCGAGCTCTTCGGCCGCTTGGATCATCTCGTCACGAGTAAAATTTTGAAGGTCGTTGGATTGGACACTTGAATAGCGATCTTCGATACCTCTTGCGGCATCGTGGGCGAGCACGATGGACTGAAACGGGAGTGTTGCCGTAGGGACTTGTTCGGAGTCCAAATAGGCTGACTCTTCGGTCGTATTGCGATCAAAGTCCAGATGCAGTTGGCCGTTCGCGCCGAGCAGTTGTTCCCCATGACGCAATAGCAACCGACGTCCATCGACGACCAAGTCGAGTTCCATGAGCGATCGATTTACTACCCAGGGAGCAAAATCACTCAACTGCCGTTTGATGTCGCTAGGACTTGCTCCACGCGCGATCCAATTTGCGAGCTGTTTCGCATTTTGAACTTGAACGAAATCGAAGTAGGGCAAACGATGCGCAACCTTGATGCTTGTCAGCAATCCCATGCGATACCATCGTCGTATGTTACGGACGGGCGTCTTCAGCAGCCCAGCCATCATGGCGGGGGTGTAGAGCTGCATATTGGACGAATCATCCACGAGCCCCAAGTGTTGCCACAACTCGTGTTCGTGGATCAAGTTCGTTCGACCCTCACGCAACCCTCGTCGGATAGATTCGCTCAACAAGGCAGACAAGTCTTCAGCAGGCAGCTCATCAGCTCCGATGATCACAAGATCAACATCATCGTTTGGCCTCTCCAAAGGCATGGCGCCGTGATCGCGAGCCAGTTGCATTGCCTCCTTGCGAGTCAACGCGCCCAGTTTGCCGACAAAGACAAGACGCTTACCCCAAAGCATCGACGCAGAATCCTTCATGGCGATGCTTTCATTCAATGCGGTATCGTCGTTCATTGCGATCCCGTTGATTTCACACTAGTTGCTTTCGCGACGGAGAGTCCCCATTGGCTAATACGATCGAGCATCGTTTGTTTTGTCATGTCGAATTGCAATGGTGTCACCGTAATGTAGCCAGCAAACAATGCATTCAAATCGGTTTCATGATCCGTTGGCTTGGGTGGCGGATCATTGGTAGACCAATAGTAGTTTCGACCCTTGGGATCTTGACGCTTGATGTAATGATCGCCGTACCGCGCGACTCCCATCGGCACGCAATGCACTTCCGGTGGATTGCCTTCGCGAAATGCCTTCGTCGCTGCGGTTGGAATATTGATGTTGTAGAGTTCGCTCGATGTTCCTTGATGTTGCATAATCTGACGAATGATCGCAACGGCGAGGTCCGCCGCTGCATCGAAATCGGCGTGAGGGTCATGCTCCAATGAAACGGCAATGCTGGGAATGCGAAAGAATGCGCCCTCGATCGCGGCTGCAACGGTTCCCGAATAAAGGACGTTGATCCCTGCGTTCAGACCGCCGTTGATTCCGCTGACGATCAAGTCGATTTCTCCGCCTGCAAGTTCAGCAACCCCGAGCTTAACGCAGTCCGCCGGCGAACCATCCACGGCCCAACCACGAAAAACGTCTCCATCAAAAATCTCTTTGCAAGTCAGAGGTGAAAGATAAGTGATCGAATGTCCGACGCCGCTTTGCTCGGTCGCGGGCGCTACCACCAACACGTCACCCAATTGCACGAGGGCCCTGCGCATCGCCAATAGCCCGGGTGCGTGAATGCCATCATCGTTTGCAAGCAGAATCTTCAACGTTCGTTCCTATCCAAGTAATACAACATCGGCTTCTTGCGTTTCCGCACAAAAGTCCAATTGGAAATGAATATTTCTTTGCTGGCAAGGCAAAGTTCACGAACCAATCGATTGGGGAAGTGTCTGATGGAGATAGAAAGTCTTTTCCGCGTCGAAACGTGGTCAATCGGGCTAGGCCAAAAGTCCAAAATCCGACTGCAAATCTGGTTTATTCCTTCTTTTCGTTTCAGAACTGATTTGCGAGCGGTTGGAGCCAAATTTTTCGCGCCCGATGGCTCCGGCGCTCGCTATACTTAAGCGAATAGGTGCCCAACCACGATGGCAACGAATTTTATCACCCCCGTTTCAGGAGCAACCATCCCTTTGCATACCCATGATCGCTCGGAAGGATTGGCAAGCGAACGAAGTATTTTGGCACGACTGATATTGCCAAAAGATATCGCAGCCGAGGACCCATTTGATGAACTCACTGGCCTTGCTACTACCGCTGGCACTACCGTCGTTGGTAGTGTCATTCAACGCAGAGAACATCCAGATCAAACAACCTATCTCGGCAAGGGCAAGGTAATGGAATTGCTTGGCCTGATCGAAATGCAGAACGCCGATGTGGTGCTCTTCGACAATGATCTCAATCCATCACAAACGCGAAATCTCGAAAGAGCGCTTAACATAAAGGTAATCGATCGATCGGAATTGATCCTCGACATCTTTGCTTCCAAGGCGCAAACACACGAAGCACGCCTCGCCGTCGAACTGGCGCAGTTGGAATATTCTCTCCCTCGCTTGAAGCGTATGTGGACCCACTTGTCTCGCCAATCGATGGGCGTTGGAATGCGTGGGCCTGGCGAAAAGCAACTTGAGGTGGATAGACGGCTCGCCGAGAAACGCGTGCAAGACCTCAAGGCGGAATTGGAGAAAGTGGAAAAGCGCAAGGCTCGCGAAGTCGCTTCGCGGGGGGACACATTCACCGTCTCATTGGCCGGCTATACCAACGCGGGCAAAAGCACGCTCATGAATGTTCTCACCAACGCCAACGTCGAAGCGGTCGATCGCCTATTCGCGACTCTCGATACACGCACTCGCAAGTGGATGCTCCCAGGCTGGGGACCAATTCTATTGAGCGATACCGTCGGCTTTATCCGCGACCTACCACACCGCCTGATCGCCAGCTTCCGCGCAACGCTCGAGGAAACACGGCATGCGGACCTTTTGCTCCATGTTGCAGACGCAAGCAATCCCGCAGTGCTTCACCAAATTTCCGCCGTGTACAAAGTGCTGCACGAAATCGGCATCGATGAAAAGGAAACCTTGCTCGTCCTCAATAAAGTGGACCGAGACGGAGCGATCGAAAGGGTCAAGTCGATTCTGGACCGCTACCCGAATGCAATCTCCATCTCCGCACAGAGCGGGCTTGGCATTCAGAAACTCGCCATGGCGGTGAGCGATGCTCTCACCAAAAATTTCGTCGAGCTCGAAGTGCGATTGCCGCTCGAGGATGGCAAGACCATCGCTTGGCTGGCCAGCGTCGCGGAGATCATGTCCAAGCAATACAACGATGATCATGCTCTGGTTCACTGCCGAATGCCCAGCAGCGCCGCTGGAAAATTGGCAGGCCACGGCGCGGATATCCGAGTGATCGCGGGCAAGATCCCTATCGCCGCAGAAAAGAACAGGCCCGATGATGCAACCTTCCTGCCTCCGTTGCCAGACCAATCGCCCAGCCAAGCACAAATGGATCCTACAACTGGTGCTACTTCCAACGGTTCAATTGGTGAAGTTGCTTAGCAAATGGCCCGAAGAAATCTCAAGGATGCGAGGATCATCGTGACCGGCGCATCGAGCGGAATCGGTCGCTGCCTTGCTTTCCAACTTTGCGAGCGCGGTGCCCATGTTCTTGCAACAGCTCGCCGGGCAGACAGATTGCTCGAACTCCAAATCCGATGCAATTCGACTCCCGGAAAACTGATCATCCTGGAAGGGGATCTTACCGACGAAAGACATCGACAAGCCATCTCCGATTGCATCTCATCGCATTGGAGCGGGTTGGATGTGCTCGTCAACAATGCGGGCGCCGGAGCTATCGGACGATTTGACGTTGCAACCAGCGATCGACTTCGTCGCGTCATGGAAATCGATTTCTTTGCCCCCGTTGAGCTAACCCGGCAATGCTTACCTCATTTGGAGCGGGGAACTCGGCCAGCCATCCTCAATATCGGTTCCGTTCTATCGCACAGGGCGGTCCCCAACAAAAGCGAATACTGCGCCGCCAAGTTTGCGATGCGAGGATGGGCCGAATCGCTACGAGTCGAGCTGATGACCAAAAAGATCGAAGTACTGATGCTGAGTCCAAGTACGACCCGAAGTGAATTTTTCGACTCGCTCGTCGACACCGCGGCCGAGGAAAAGAGCCAATCGCTTGGAAGCATGGTTCCGGAACGTGTCGCGGAACTCGCCATCTCCGCCCTGGTTCGCTCCAAAAGAGAGATGGTGCTTAGTCTCGGAGGAAAAGCCTTGGTCTGGGCTGGACGGCTATTTCCACGGCTCACCGATCGGATCCTGGGACGATTCGCTTGAGACTCGTCGGGCCAAATAAAAAAATCGCATTGGCGAACGAAATCGTTTACATTGATATCCGATATAGAATCCAATCACTGAATCGAATCGTTGTCTCTCCTGAGGCTCTCAACCCAAAGGTCCGCCTGTGGCAAATCAACATCCAGATCGGAAAGAATCTTTCCTTCGGACCACTTTTCCACTTTTGTTTAGCACCATGGTGCACACGTCGCTGATCCTGCTCTTGGCATTGAATGTACATTCAGAGAACGCCTCCCGTCATCTGACACTCTCAGCTGCTTTTGCAATTGATGATGATGAGTCGGGTGACTTGATCGCCCCAGATCGCTTTGAAGCGCGATTACAGGAATCCGGTGATCCGGAGGGAACCATCGGGCCTGGCTCCAGCTTGCTCACTCTGATCGACAATGATGCGAGCGAACCGGACGAATCGATTCTAAAGTCAATGCTCGTATCGCTTCGATCCAATAAAGAAAAACGCGTACCTGCAGTGGATGATAACTTCATCAAGAGCCGTACCCAGCCGGTCCATACCGTCCATGCATCGACCGAAAGCGCGACTTCTAAAAGCAGTCCTATTCGTTTCGGAACCAAGCGTATGCCAGGTGCTCGGCATGTAGGTTTTGCTTCCTCGCAACCGCTTGAAGTGATCGTACCAGACCTTGATCGGTATGGCAGCAGCGTCTTGAGCCAAGCAAGCAATCTATCGTTGACCGGTGGGGCAATGATGGTAAGCACGGCCAAGCCGCATCCATCGTTGGCAAACGTTCCGTTGCGCTTCGAGTACGATCCATCCAACGTCGATGGCAACAGGTTGACAGTGATCGCAGGCGAACAGCGTTCGATCCTCTCGCTTTTTGATTGGGAACTGCAACCGCTGGCTCGGTTCGTAGACTCGGGACATCACGGCGCCGTTCACATTCAAATGTTTGGAAAGCATGAAAAGGTTTCTCTCGATGCTGCGTTCGAACAAACCCTGTTAGGTCTTCGATTCATCCAAGCCGACTTGATGCCGCGTGGCGTAATTATGTCCCAGGAGTATCTGCCCCAAGATGCTCGAGGCATACTTCTTGGGCCCGGTGAACTCGAGCGGCTTTCGAGCGAACAGGAGGTGCGTGCCTCGGTACGTGAACTGGAGTCCCTCATGGCCAAGACACGCAACGGAGCTCCCTACTCGGTACTCACCGATGCTAAGATTCAATTCGAGTTTGAGATTGCCGGCAACGAAATGGTAATTTCCGGATCGCCTTATTTCTTCTTTTGGGAACCTGCCAATAAAGGGGATCAGGTGATTCCCAAAAAAACGCTCAACGATCTGTTGAAGAAAGCTTGGCCCACGATAAAGAAAGCCAACCCGTTGGTCATCGAATCGATGGAAAGAAGTTTTCGAACGGTTGCCTTCTTTCGCTATCAGAAGCAAAAATCGCCCGCCAATTGGGGACGATTCGTGCAACAACTAAAAGATATCTCGCTGGAAAAAATCCCGACCCCATCGCTACTCTCAGCCGAGTAGTTCAGTCGTTGTATCCACGCCAAGTCCATACCAACGTGTCAGCGAGTGTTTGCTGGAAGACTTTCTTGTCGCAGTGATTTGTCGCTTTGCTAAACACATAGCGGTAGTCATATCCCTTGGCTTTGAGGGCTGCCGCTGTTCTTTCGTTCGCCATGACCCAATTGTGGTACGTCGCCTCTACTTCCTTGGCTCCATTATCATTCTCCGCAACATGCGTGAAAATTCGGAGCGGTTTTTTCTCACTGGTTTCGATAAGCTTCATGCTCGAATGGTATTCCCAAGCGCCTAATGGATAACTCGTCTCCTCTGGCGCATCGTCGTCCTGCTGATCGACAAACGTTCCGGAATACGTGATCAATCGTCGAAATAGATCAGGACGAAACCAACCCATGGTCAATGCAGCAGCTCCACCTGAACTGCATCCCATCGCCGCTTTTCCCCAAGGATTCTGGGTGAAGGCAATGTTTGGAAAAGCAGCTTTGATGTCAGGATTGCTCAGCACTTTAGGTAAAACTTCGTCATTGATGAATCTGGCGAGCCGATCGGACATTGTGTCGTATTCGAGACCGCGCTGACTACCTTTGCTGTCGTTACCACCATTCTCTACCGCGATTGCGATGAAGGCTGGCAGTTTGCGCTCTGGGTTTAAAGAGATGGTCAAGTTGTCCAAAGCGTTTCGGACCAGATTCAGATTGCCGGGTCCATCGTGCATCACCAAAATTGGGGCCTTGGTACCGTCTTTATAAGCCGCCGGTACATAGACTGAGATCTTCCGTTCCTTGCGGACATTCTTCTTGGGTTCAAGCGTCTTATCGTCGCCTCGAAAAATCTTGCTATCCGCCAAAGGCATGTTGAACTCAAACAACTTGCCTTTCGCATTTCCTTTGTCCGTCAGGTCTGGGTCCAGCATGTAGTCAGGACCGATGACTTGGTTTCCATTTCCCAGCGTTCCAGGGTTCTCTTTGTAGTTATCATCGGAGCGGGCGCTCTGTTCGAATGGATGAAAGGAAGCGAGCGACAATAGCCCGGCAACAAACACGGAGGATGAACGGAGTTTCAAATGCATTTCTTGAACCAACCAGAGGGAGGAAATATCGGACACCAAAATCGTTTCCTCAATTCTATCATGTAGAAGCTCGACGTGCTGGACGCTGCTAGCGTCCGCCGTAACCCGCAGCTGCTAGGCAGCTCTGCACAAGTAAGTGGGCAAAACACGTAGGCGAGACTCGCCGAGACTCGCAAAAATCAGCGTCTCGGAGAGACGCTGCTACGTGAATTAGACGAAGAAACTTCTGCAGAGCTCCTTAGCGTCCGCCTTTATCCGACGCTAGCAGCGTCGGCCACGTTATTCCTTCTCTCGGTACTTTTCCCGACCTGCTGCGTAGACTTGTTTGTTTGGCGAGCGATCTTTCAGCCAAGCTTCGATATCAACTGCATTCGGAGGGACCGCGTTTACCTCAACGGTTAGCTTCTCCAATTGTTTGCGACACCAGCCGCAACCGGTCCCGGCACCACCGCACTCGTTGAGCATGCTCGGAGTCTTAATGCGATGAATGCGAATGTAGTTGATCACCTTACGCCAAGAAATATGAAAGCACAAACAGAGCTCATCGTCCGGTTCCATACGAACACTAATCCTGACGGTACTTGTCGAGTTTACGATAGAGCGTCCTGGCACCAATGTCCAAAATCTTTGCAGCTTCCTCGCGGTTGCCAGCGGTCATTTTGAGAGTCTCCTCAATGGCCCAACGTTCGATATCGTCCATCGTCTTGCCGATCAGCTCGGGTGGCAAAGAAAATCCAGAGGCTGGTTCCGAAGTACCCATCTCAATCATCGCTCCGGCGAGCACTTCGCTCGAAACATCCATGCCTGGCTCGATCAGTTCAGGCGGTAAGTCATCCAAGTCCAATCGGCCATCGGTATCTAATACGACCATCGTCTCGACGAAGTTCCGAAGCTGGCGAATGTTGCCTGGCCAATCGTAAGTATAAAACTTGCGAGTTACAGCAGGAGAAAAATTGCATGGTCCATGGCTATGCCGTTTGATGAACATCTTTCGAAAATGGTCCATCAGCGGAATGATGTCATCGCGTCGCTCCCGCAATGCGGGCAAGTGAACGGTTACTACTTTGAGTCGGTAGTAAAGATCGTTTCGAAACTCGCCCGCCTCGATCATGTTCTCCAGCGGCCTGTTGGTCGCGGAGATCAATCGCACATTGACTTTGATCGGCTTGTTGTCACCGACGCGTGTGATTTGATGTTCCTCTAGCACTCGCAAAAGTTTGATCTGCGTGCTCATCGGCATGTCGCCAACTTCGTCTAGAAACAATGTCCCTCCGTCAGCATATTGAAATGCCCCTTCGCGATCGGTGACCGCATCGGTGTAGGCGCCCCGCACATGGCCGAACATTTCGCTTTCGACCAAGTTCTCCGATACGGCTCGAACATTGAGTGCGACCAAGCGTTTGTTTTTGCGAGGACTGTTTTGATGGATGGCACGCGCGATCAGCTCTTTGCCGGTCCCGCTTTCGCCGGTGATCAACACTGTAGCGTCGGTGGGTGCGATGCGTTTGAGGCGATCGATGAGCGATTGCACTTGGGGGCCAGCATAGACTATGCCTTCGAAACCAAAGCGTTCATCCAGCCGACGACGCAATTCGATATTGGTTTGTTTGAGTTGCACCGACTCGACTGCTTTAGCGGCGATGGCTCGAAGCCGATTCGGGGTGATCGGCTTTTCGAGAAAATTGAAGGCTCCGAGCTGCATCGCTTCGACGGCTTTCGTGACGGTCGCGTGGCCGGTGACCATCACCACTTGGCAGTCGGGCAACAATTGACGCGCCAGGGCCAACAACTGCATCCCATCGAAATCGTTCATCATCAAATCCGTGATCACGACGTCGTAAGTGTTCTGCTCGAGCATGCGTTTCCCCTCCGGACCGCTGGTGGCAACCGTGCATCGATAGCCCGTTCGCTCCAGACTTTCAGTCATCGCACGAGCGTGAGCCGGATCATTGTCCACAATAAGCATCGAGAATAGTTTGGGGTCGAATTCCGAAGGGCTAGATTCGTCTGTTTGCATAAAGACAGTGGTTCGCGTGGGTGGTACGTGGTTTGGCGTGGATTCGTTGCAAAGCCCGAGAAATGGGGTTCAAGGCATTGCAGGTGTACGGAAAATAGGTACCGTGTTGGGCCGTCCCTAAACGGTGTGATTTTCGGTAATTGCTTGGATTTGAAAAGGACTAATGAATGTCGGAAAACACGGTGTGCCGTGGAGTTCGCGGTGCAACGACCGTCGAAGCTAACACGCGTGAGGCGATTCTCAAGGCCACTCGCCAACTTTTGGCGCTAATTATCCGTCGAAACGGCATCGATTCTAGCGATGTCGCCAGCGCGATTTTTACGGTAACTCGGAATTTGGACGCCGAATTTCCTGCATTGGCAGCCCGTCAGTTCGGTTGGTTAGATGTTCCGCTGCTCTGCGGATACGAGGTCGAAGTCCAAGGCTCGCTCGGTTCCTGTGTTCGAATTCTTCTGCATTGGAACACCACCAAATCGCAAAAAGAAATACACCACGTTTATATTCACGACGCTGTTTCCCTCCGCCCGGATTTAAGCAAATTGCCACCGGTAGATTGGAAAGAACTCGAACTATGGATCAACGAACAAGTCACCACACGAGACCCGATTAAGCCCGCCCAATAATGCATTTGACCTGGA
>JBBRGW010000052.1:0-13428 GCA_038223525.1 Pirellulales bacterium | reverse complement strand
TCTTGGCCAAGGCGGGCGAGCATCAACTCAGCGAGCCCTTTCGTGAGCTCGGGGCCCCAGAGTACCTCTCTCTGAGGTCGGAAAACGTGGAGTTCCTCTCGTCGCGGTTGGTCAACCATCGACAAGTCGACATTGCGATGGAATTCCCACCATGGGGGCAAATGAATAAGGATCCGAAGCTCTCGGCCATAAACGCCGTCTTCGTCCATCGCATAGCATCCGTCGCGCTCCATCAGGTCATTTGCTCTACCAAGACAAACTCGCTTCGTCCGCAAGTCGATCACGATCCAAGCCCGCTCATGGGACAATTGCGACACAGCCGTCTCAATATTCACGACCGTAAAGTCCAAATCCTCTACCCCGCCTACGCTAGGACCAATCTGATAGCGAGGCCAAACACTCGCGATTTGCGACCAATCGGCTGGATCCTCGGAAACACACGCGAATAGGGTCGTCGCGTTCCAGTCGTCGACGCCAAGCGCTACTCTCACAAGATGCTGGTCGACTACAACAATATCTACATCCGGACATCGCGCCGGTTCTACTTCGTCAGTCATGGCTACCTCCATTGGGCAAAAAGGTACAACGCACGGCAACGATTATAGAACATTTGTCTCAACGGTTCGTCCTTTGGCAAACTTTCTGGCACAGTAAGCACCGATGCACAAGTAACCATGGAAAACTCAATCAGGCGGAAAGCGATAGAGACGGTAGTGGACGAGGCCACGAGTGCTGAAGCGCCAGGCCTCGTAGCCTCGTCCACTACGCTTGAGAACATCAATGCTACAAATAAGTGAACGGTTACGAAAATTTCTACCTTGGTGCAACGATCACTTTCGGCAAGAGAGACCTACGGTTTGGGTTTCTCGCCAACCACCAACTCATCCTCTGCCTTCAAATCCCCTTCGATCAATTCGGTGAATCGATTGTCTGAGATGCCGGTTTGCACCGGTTTGCCTCGAAGGAAATTGCCTTCCGATATCCAGACGTGCCGTTGATTTTGAGCGCGAGTGGCTTCGGCTTTTTCATCTGCCGACATCTGCTTGGCCGTATCGACCACGATCTGTTTTTGTTCATCGACACCGTCGATGATGTAGCGGTCATCGGGATGTACTTTTTCGCGAGCAGGATAAAACCGAAGCGCTGCGTTTGGCACACGCAGGACGTCATCCCGTTTTTTAATCTGAAACGAAAGGTTGGCTGTCATCCCAGGCAAAAGCTTCAGATCAAAATTCGGTGTCTCCACAATGACGGGATAAGTGATGACATTTTGCTCTTCGGTGCTGCTCAATCGCACTTGCACTATTTTCCCTTGGTCGAACAACTCCTCGGGATATGCGTCGACTGTAAAGCGAACCACTTGCTCATCGTCCTGTGCCTTTCGAATCATCCCAATATCGGCTTCGTCGACCGATGCGTAGATATGCATTCGTTTGTCCATTTCGGGCGCCACCACAAACATCTCAGGGGTTTGAAACTGGGCGGCCAACGTTTGTCCGATATCAATTTTCTTTTCGATGACGACGCCACTGCACGGGGATAGGATGTCCGTAAAACCGAGATTCGTCAGGGAGTTGTCCAATTGCGCTTTGGCTTGATCGACGTTCGCTTTGGTCACTTGCAGATCGGCCTCGCGCGTCATGCGGACGAATCGAAATTGATCCAATTCCGCTTCCGAGATGAAGTCGCGATTTCCCTTTTTGAGATCACCGCCGCGTCGCTCATCGTTGGTCGCTTGTTGCAGTTGAGCTTCGGCCCGAGCGACCTCCGCTTGTCTGGTCGATAAAACAGCTCGGTCCCGCTCGACGGCTGATTTGTATAGGCGAGGGTCTATGCGTGCCAACAGTTGACCCTCCGTAACCGGGCTGTTGTAGTCAACCATCAACTCGCTGATAGGGCCGCTCACCGAAGCGCCAACGCTTACACGGTGTATCGGTTCCACTTTGCCGGTCGAGTTGACGGTTTGAGCAATGTCCCCTTTGGATACGCTTTGAGTCCGCCATTTCGTCCGATTGCGCTCGTCGAAATAATCCTTAGTGGGCTTATAAGCAGCCGCGGTGATCCCGCCCAAAACACCCAACACGATCAATAGTCTAAACAGGATCTTCATGGGCTCTTTTTCGTAAGCTAGAAACAAATAGCACAACGACCCCCGTTGCAATCGCAAGCCCGCCGCCGCACATCCAAGTGATCGGAATGTGTTTGGTTTCTCCACCAAACCACTTTGCAAGATCCTGTTCGGTGTATCGGGACATCGTGAAGATGAGTCCGTTATGCAAAGCATGCAACAGAATCCCGGGCCACAAGGAGCCCGTTCGGATCGCTACAAACCCCAACGCCACTCCCAAAATAATCGTTGGCAGGAATTTTTCGAGGGATAAAACGCTTCCGGCGATCACATGGAACAGCCCAAACAGAAGTGAAGAGAACAAAACGCTGCGAAACGCCGACAATTTCGATCGAAACGCCGACAAAACAAACCCGCGAAAAAAGAACTCTTCCGCAATGGCTGGCGCCACCGCGCCGGTCAAAAGTACCACCCAAAAGGGAACCGCGAGAAAATCCGCTTTGAGTCGTTCTTTGTCCTCCTCCGTCAATTGAGAGGCCAGACTCCAACTTTCGAATAGCAAATAGGCCTCGAATGCCACCATCCAAAGTCCCGCACTCAACAGCAAGACGCCAGCAACGTACCCAACCCATCGGACCACCCTAGGTAAAAGTGCTCCACCTTTGCCAACCCCCTCGGAGAGCAAAAAAGTGTTTGGTATGTCCACACGGCGGTACCAAGCAAACGCCAACGGCATCACTAAAAACAAAAGAAACAAGAACACAGCGTTGAATGCCAACGCCCAACTCCCCTTTAATTGGAACACTCCACCTAGATTCGAGGCGACAAAAAAGATCGGGAAGAGAATGGCCAAGTAGATAAACAACTCTCCCACGTCCGGCAGCAATTGTCGCTTCTTCGGACGTCCTAAGAGTTCAGACCAGGACTCTTGGGAACCCGACGTTGCCGCCTCAGCTCCAAACAAGCGGGACGCGACAACCAACGTTGCACACGCATAAATGATCGTCGAAAAAACGGCTGCAAAAGCCGGTACCAACGAAGCCTGTCCAATCATAATGTCTCGCGATAGCATCAATATGTTCAAGAGCGGAACGATCGCGAGCGTTGTCGTAAACTGGACGTTAGGCATGAGAGTAACCAAACCAGGACCGAGCGACAGCAACATGACCGGTATGAGATACGCTTGCGCTTCTTTAAAACTGCGAGCAAACGAGCAGAGAGCCAAAAGGATTGCGCTAAAAAAGCAAGCGAAGATCACCAACAGCGGTAGTATCTGCAACAACGTCCAAAGCGAAAATCCACTTTTTCCGAACAACGCTTGACCCAGCCCGCCAAACGACAACGTCATCCATGTGGCGAACAGGTTTGCGAGCGCTGTCAGAACCGCAACCGTGACGACTGCGACATACTTGCTGAGCAACAAAGCAAAACGCGGAGCAGGCGTTGCAATCAACGCTTCCATCGTGCCGCGCTCGCGTTCGCCAGCCGTTAAGTCGATTGCCGGATAGACCGCTCCTGTAATCGTCATCAGAATCAGTACCAACGGTATCACACCCGCGATCGAGGCGGATAAATCCGTTTGCTCGGCGATGCCAGTTGCCTTGAATGCCATCGCAACCGGCATTCTTTTACTCACACTTTTTCGAATTAGCTCTGATTGATAATCGTTGATGACTTGGGTCGCTCGACGCATTTGAGAAAGAGCTTTTTCGCTGCGAACATCGTTCTGCCGAAACGCGGATTGGATTTCAAAGGAAAACGCTGCGCCTCGATCCAGTTGAGTGGTCTCAAATTTCAATTCGGTAATGAGCAAATCGACATCCCCATCGCGAAGCCCTTGCGCTAGAGCATCTTTACTGGCAGTCACAATTTCAAACGCGGGGAATTGGTCATCCTCGGACTTGCTTGAAGCCTGCAACGGTGTTGTATTTGCCGCGTCTGCTGCTCGCTCAATGACGATCGGGGAAACAAAGCCCCCTTCGACAATCTTCGTCGCTTCGGAAAACAATTCCCGTATCTTTACCAGTACATCTTCGTCCTCGACTCCGATCACCAATTCCGGTTCCGATTTCGACTTGCCTGCCGAGCTGATCACAAGTCTCTGCAACGCCATGCTCAAAAGGGGATAGACCAGGATCGGCATCAGGATCAACGTGAATAGCGTCCGACGGTCGCGAAGACTCTCTCGCAACTCCTTTTGACAGAGCCGCCACAGTCGACCCTTGCTATAGTACTCATTCATGTCTTTGGCGACATTTCGTTAGATGGTTCACTTTTAATAGAGGGTGCATTCTCGTGCGATGGCCCATTGAGAAGGGCAACAAAGATATCGACGAGATGTTGTTTTCCAGTTGCCTGTTGCAATTCACTGAGCGTTCCCTCGAACTGGAGGTTGCCTCGATGCAACAACCCGAATCGGTCGCAAACCCGTTCCGCCTCATCTAACCTGTGCGTGGACAAGAGGACCACTTTGCCTCTTTGCTTTAACAGATCGATGAACCGGAAAATCGCTTGGCTTCCAACGACGTCCAATCCGCGAGTCGGCTCGTCGAGCAACATGACAGGCGGATCGTGCATCAGCCCTCGCGCCAAAGTCACTCGCTGCTTCTGGCCGGTGCTGAGCGTGCTGCAACGTTGATCGATAAAATTGCCAAGATCGAGCAGGTCGACGAGCTCCTCTAGCCGTTCGCGGGCTTCTGGCGGCTCGACAGCGTAGAGATCGGAAAAGTACATGAGCATCTCACGCACGGTCAACCAAGGGTAGACTCCGTCGTTGGTCGAGATGAGTCCGAGTTTTTTTCGCATATCGAAAGACCGGTTGGTCGACCGAACACCACCGATCTCGACAAATCCGCTGTCTGGCTCGAGCAGTCCCATAATCATTCGCAGTGTGGTCGTCTTGCCTGCGCCATTGGGGCCGAGCAAACCGTACACTTCGCCACTCGCAACGCGGAACGAAAGATGGTTGACGGCAACCAAAGGAACCCCTCTCACATTGAACTGCTTCGTCAAATTTTCAGCCGAGATCATTCAATGGTACTATAGATTTAGAGTAGGAGGCTGGAGCTGGACATCCGATAGACGGACACACTTTAATCGAGAAAGCTATAATAGCACAGCACAGCCGATCCAACTTAACTCACTACAATGGCCTTCTGAAATTGGCCTTTTGAAACTTGGAAACCTTTTCCTGAATATCGGGGATGATCCTGGCGGCATTCAAATGATAGATTTTTTCAAGGATTTTGGGGTCTAGTCCCAGTCCATAGATGCGCCAATTGCCTTGCGGCGGTGGCTGTTTTTCCGAATAATCGAAGTACTCGTCGAGGGTTTCGAGGAAACGCCAATAGATTCCCAGTCTGGATTCAGGCCAGGGCCCATCGGTCCCAAAAAGGATCCGATCCTGATAGCGATCGAAAAAACGGCGTGCCGAATAAGGCTGTCGCCCCAGTTCGTTGAGGCGAGACGCAAACTCGACCACCAGATTCGGATAGCGATCCAACCAATTTCCCAGCTCCATCAAGTCTTCCGCGTCGTTGCCGAAATGCGCAGCGATAAACGTCGTCTTGGGATGTCGCTCAAAAACTCGGTTTCGCGCCTCATGCAATTGACTGCGAGTGGGAAACTCGGGTGCAGCAAAAGACCAATCGGGGTGTACTTGCAGCTCGTAGTAACGCTCGTTAGCCGGCGTGATCGGCTCGAAAAAAGCGCCCGGATCCGCCGTATGCATGATGACGGGCAAACCAAGTTCACCGCAGACCAACCAAATGGGATCCCATCGTGGGTCATCAATCGCGATGATCGAACCGTCCGAATTGCGATACTTCAAACCGAAGTCCTTAAAAAACTTGAGCCCAGAAATGAGACCTCGGTCGCGGGCCGTTCTCAATCCCTCAACCGTGTTCCTAACAAAATCGCTTTGGTTGCAACTCCACGAGGTAGGTTCATCCGCTCGACCGTCGCCCCGAAAGTCCAAATTGGCAAATACCACAAAGCGATCGCGGTACTCCATCCAAAGGAAATCACAATGCTCATCGAGCCGCTTGAACAGAGTCCCATCCAGCGAAACGCAAACCGCAATCTGGTTCCGGTCCATCATCGAAACATAATCGCGGAGCAGTTCCGCATTGTGCTTCCCTTTGACAAAGAAATGGGTGTGAACATCGACAACTGGAAATGCTGCTCGCAGCACGGGAGTGCTAGCAACCTTGAGTTGCGATCGGACCGCTTCGGAATTCGCGGGAGGCGCGGCAGTTTGTTGCTGTGCATTCAATGCCGAACACACGCCCACAACCAAGACGATGGCCACGATAACTCTATGGAAGTAAAGTGGTCGATAGTTCATGTTTCGAATTCTCTCGCATCGTGAACGGCCAGCGCTTCGGCCTGTTGCATTAATCATAACCCGAAACGTTTAGGTCGGGTTAAGCCGCGCGGCGGAATCGGATCCAGGCTTGTACAAAACTTTGGGTAGTGAAACCACATGACTGGTAGAGTCGGATCGCGGGGAGGTTTCGCAAATCGACGGCCAAAGTGATCCCGTTAATCTGGTTCGCAATCGCCCAATCGCGAACGTAATTCATGATGGCTTTGGAAAGTCCTTTGCCTCGCCATTGCGGCGTCAGACCAAAGTAGGTCAGCTCACACCAATGGTTGGCTGTTCTGGTCAAGAGCAAGCAGCCAATGTCGAGCCCTTTGCATTGGACCAGCCACCAAGTGTCTGGAACGCCGACGATGTTGGCTGCATAGCCCTCTAAAGTATGCTTAATGTGGCGAAGTCCATTGAGCTCGGGCACATCGCGAGTTGCAATGTAGGTGCTCTCGATCAGTTGATGCCATCGATCCGCTGGAACGTCGTGGTGCGCTACGAAAGCGAGCGGTCCACACTCCAGCGACAACGGGGTTTCGGTAAGTTTGGGAATCGAAGGAAGGCCTATTGCCTCCATCTGAACCAGCTTCGCAATCGGGAGCATGCCCGAAGTTTTGAGGACCTCATCTCGCAAAGGATCGGGTGAGATGAAACCCGGATCCATGTCATTGGAGAATCGAGAGGCGATCAGGGGCGAGATCGCTTGAACCAATTCAGCTCCGTGTTCGAACGCTGCAACGAAAAGTTCCCTAGCCACGTCGATAAGCAACTGTTGGCTATGTTCTTCGTCGTCGCTGGCTTCAACGGAAAGGTTTCCGATGGAAGCCAGCGCGCCCGGATAGAGAATCGCGTAGCCCTCGGCGCGGATCATTCCAGATTTCTTAGATCGTGAAAGAATCGGTTGCGAGTAACTAGAACGGCGACAGTGATCGACAAGACAATGGATGAGCGCGTCGACGGACTCTGGGGCATCCGCTCGATGGCACCATCTCAAGCATTCGATCCAATCGGAATTCATCGTTGGCTAGCCTCGAGCGGACGACGGCGCGCAAAGGCTTGGTCCCCATCGGCATCGCTCAATCGAACCAGTAGCAGCACCGGTTGAATCTCACCGTTCCTGGTCTTGGTATGAAAGAAGTGTTCGCCCAACGCTCGCGATTCGGATGTCGGTCCGAGAACAAGATAGTCCCCCTGTTGGATTCGCAACTCGACCGCCAATTGATCCCATACGACTGACTCACGCCTCGAATCGAGTCGCACTACGGATTCCCGTCCTGTCGCCTTCTTGAGCAATTCGCCGTGTTGCATTTCAGGAGTTAAGCGAAGAGTTGCGGTCGCATCTCCGTGGGGAGTTGCATGGATGCTAAAAAGGAACTGGGGTGCCGCGTACGGCTTACCTTCGGGACAGGCGTCCCAGTAGCAAACAAAGAGAGATGTATCCGGAAAGTTACGTACCGAAAGCTCCTTTCGGACGTTCGCTCGGCAACGCCACAATTGCGAATAAGACGAAACGTCCGCAGCGAAACCGGCTTGTTCCATCGGGTCCTCACCAAGTCGCTTCACAGTGAGACGCAACCAAGCGTCGAGAATCGCCGGAATTTTGCCCGATGCTTTACCGGCTCGAATGCCATTTTTATCCATGGCGATTCGCAACTCTGGCTTCAGCGATTGTTCGTCGATTTGAGACCAAAGCTCAGGCAGTTGCGTTGCCTGCATTGAATTGAGTCGGATCAGGATTGTCTCGACTCCTGCGGTTTCGCTCTTTGGAAGCGCCGCTACAAATCCGCTTTTAGATTTGACCTTAGGCGGTTCCTCGCCAGACGGCAGCCACGAAGCGCATCCGGCTAGGAGTGCCGAGCATGCGCAAAGAAAAAGGAGGTTCAGCGACGTCAAACGTTGAAAGCTCATCCGGACGAACGATCACTTTCGAATGTTCGGTACACTGTTTGGTGCGCTGTTCGGTGTACCGTTGGGTGTACTATTTGGTACCTGAGGCATATTGCTCGCGGACCGGATATTCTCGGTTGCTGGCGGTGCGAATGACCGTTCCTCCACCGTCCAATCCTTGGGTACTTCGACGGGAATGAACTCGCGTCGCCACACCACGTCGCTTATCTTTTGGAGGAGAGTAGCGTTTTTGATCCGATCGCTAAACTGAAAGATTTCACGATTGTCTTTCAAAATAGAGTTAGGCTGATCAATGTGATCCGTATTGAACTTGATCAACATGATCGGCAGGAAAATCTCTCGATCGATGTAGACTTGGACGTGGTCGTAATTGGTTGCATCGGATTGGTACTTTGGATACGCTTCGATGACGTGAATGTCGTTGCGAGGTTTTCCCTGCTGGTCATTCGGTGGTGGTAGTGCTCGGACCCAATAGCGTTCTTTGATCTTCTCCGCTTTGACCCCAAACATGAATGGCATCGGTGATTCGAGGATTCCAGCCCCTTTCATTTCCGAGGGCATCGTGAATTTGGTACATCGCTTGCCGCTTCGGTCGTATTCATAAACCTTTTCACCATCGCAAAGCCACCACTCTCCGAACACGTTATCAAAGCTCTTGTACTCCAATTGGTTTTTTGCATCCAATTGCCCTGTTAGCTTGACAAGCATATCGATTCGAAACATCCCTTTGTCGGGGGCCATGTATTTCAATTCGCCAGAAGCGCTGGACGTGTTGATTTCGCGAATATCCTTGCCAGTTTTCTTGGCCAACTCGTCAACGAAGTTTTCCGACGAGTTGTATTGCCAACGGAGGAACTTGCACGAATAGCGATCGATGTTTGCAGTCGCATTTTCCCAGTCTTTAAGGATGCTGTCACAGAAAGCATTTTGAGCAGTCGTAGGCGGGTTGGCCGCATACGGATCGGCGGTAACCACTTCTTTGCCGCTGCCATTGCCGTTGTTTTGGGGCTGCTGCTGATTCGCAACAGGGCGCTGGTTCAAAGCGGGATTAAGAGCAGGGTTCATTGCCGGATTTACGGGCGCCATGTTCGCGCCCTGAGGTGCGAAACCTGGATTGGGTTTGGCTCCCGGTGTGTTCGGTATTTGTTGTGTGTTGTTGGGGCGACCGGTCGGCTGTTGTGCCGCGGGCGGGGCCGCTTGATTGCCGTATCCGTTGGCTCGCGGTGCAACGTTTTGTTGCCCTATTGCCAGGGAGCTAAAGCCGATCGTACAGACGCTCGCTAAGAAACGGACTGTGGTTTGTTTGTAGAAACGTGACCCCGGGTTATTCATTTTCATCATCCGTGATATTGCTGAATTTGGGCTCGCCCTGCCTTGGGCTGAATTCGTGACAGACGAACTGCTATCGCCAGCCACAATAACAACTCGACCAGAATCCACCTAGACCGAATTTCCCGGTTGTAGCGTTTGGGTCGGAGGGAAGTTGCTGCCCGAGTGTACGGAAGTCTCGACGAAACATAGCTATCTTTGTTTTGCGACCTAGGGTTCCCTACGCACTATCACGTTAAACTGCTAAGTCCCCAACCCGATCCGCCACCCACTATGGCCGTTGTAACAAACTACCTTTTTCCAGCCGCAACGTCGTCGGCAACGTCGTCGGCGATGCCGTATGTGCATCTTCCGCAGAAAGTACAGGTGGAGCTTTCCGCGTTGCATATGATCAACGGCGAACATTTCTCCGGAGCAGAGCGCGTTCAGCAACTTCTCGGAAATCGCTTGCCTGGATTTGGCGTATCACCCTTTTTCGCTTGCTTAAAACCGGGCAAGTTCCCTGAACTATGCGGCCTAGAAAGCGATCGAGTCACGTCTATCGGAATGAAGAGTCGTTTCGATTTGAGCATTGTCCAACGGATCGCGGACTACGCAGACGAAATACAGGCCGATGTGCTGCACGCCCACACGCCACGCACAGCTATGATTGCTAGCTTCGTCGCAAAACGTTGCATGCTCCCTTGGATTTATCACGTCCATTCGCCAACGGCACGGGACTCCACCCGAAAAATCATTAATCGCGTCAACGGTTTTGTCGAAGCTTACTCTTTGCGAAATGCGGACCATATCATTACCGTGTCGAAATCGCTTCGACGCGAAATGCTCAAGTGCGGGCATTCACGAAGCAAGATAACGACTGTGGCCAATGGAGTCGCCGAACAACCGCCCATCGATCCTACCGTACGCTTAGACCAACAGACGTGGAAACTCGGCATGGTGGCGCTCGTTCGACCTCGCAAAGGGATCGAGATACTGCTTGAAGCGATGGCCAAGTTGCCGCACTTGCGGGGCCGTATCAGTCTGGAGGTGATTGGCGGTTTCGAGACGCCCGAGTACGAATCGAGTATCCGCAGCCTGATCGAGCAAAGGAAATTGCAAGGGATCGTCCATCTTCGTGGATTCACAAAGGACGTACCGTCGGTCATGCGAACTTTCGATGCCATGGTGCTCCCAAGTCTATTCGGAGAAGGGATGCCGATGGTCGTTTTGGAAGCGCTCGCATGCGGCGTACCTGTGATTGCGACCCGCGTCGAAGGGACCCCAGAAGTCATCCGGCACGGACAAGAGGGCCTGCTCGCCCGTCCACAAGATGCCGCTTCGCTAGCCGATGCAATCCAAGCTTTCGTTTCGGATCGAAAGGCATGGTGTCAAATGAGTTGGCGCGCAGTCCAGAGACACCGTCAAGGCTACTCAGATGTTCAGATGGCCCAAAAAACGGCAAAGGTATACCGCAAGTTGCTAGTGCGCAACCAAAGAATGTAGGCACGGCCACTGAGCCTGCTGCTATGCACCCACCTTTGACAGCGCAACACCTGTTGGTGAATTGCGATTCTTTGCAATTTCATCCGGTGGGCCAACACCCAGAATCTTCCCGCCGTCGACTCCACCTCCGGGGCCAACATCGATTACCCAATCACAGCAGCGTATCAAATCCATATGATGCTCAACCACGATGACCGTATTCCCCTTTTCGACCAAGTCTTGTAGAACTCCGATAAGTCGAACAACGTCTGCACTATGGAGGCCAGTCGTAGGTTCGTCCAATAGATAAAGCGTTTTACCAGTTCCGGGTTTGGCTAGCTCGCTTGCCAGTTTGATCCGTTGCGCTTCCCCACCACTGAACGTGTTGGATGGTTGTCCCAACGATATGTAACCGAGTCCTACCTGGACCAAGCATCGCAGCGGCAAACTCAGTTTAGGAATTGCGTCAAAGAACTCAGCGGAGTCCGCAATGCTCATCTCCAAACAATCCGCAATCGATTTGCCTTTGAACTTGACCGCAAGTGTTGCTCGATTGAATCTGCGTCCCCTGCATTGTGAGCACGGGATATAAACATCGGACAAGAAACTCATCTCGAGCTTTTGCCTCCCTTGTCCACCACAAGCCTCACATCGGCCTACACCGGTGTTAAAACTAAACCTGGCGGCTGTGAAACCGCGTTGCTTGGCATCTTTTGTTTTCGCATAGACTTTGCGGATCTCGTCCCAGAATTCGCAATAGGTTGCAGGAATGCTTCTTGGCGAGCGACCGATAGGAGATTGATCGATCTCAATCAATTTGTCGATTCCATCGATTCCATCCATCTTGCGAATGTGCGACGGGAGCGGCTCACCGCGAATCGCATTCTGTACAGCGACTGCCAACGAATCGTGAACCAATGTACTCTTGCCGCTGCCGCTCACACCGACCACTCCGACAAGTCGACCCAATGGAAACTCGACTCGTACGCGATCCAAGTTGTGCATCGAAATGTCGGTGAGGGTCAACGTGGGGTGAGTTGAGCCCACAGTCCGCAGCTTGCTCGTAGGCATCAGAATCGCATGTTGAAGGTAACGCGCGGTCAGCGAATCGAAATGGTTTTGAAACTCCCAAGGGGCTCCAACAGCCAGAATTTGGCCTCCCAATTTGCCCGCACCCGGTCCAATGTCCACTAACAAGTCGGCTGCGCGCATCACCTCTTCGTCATGTTCCACCACGACGACCGTGTTTCCTCGCTGTTGCAGCGCGCGAAGCGCTGCGATCAAGCGCTGCGTGTCGAGCGGGTGCAAACCGACGGATGGTTCGTCGAGCACATAGCAAACACCGATCAATCCAGTCCCTATGCTGGTCGCCAATCGAACTCGCTGCAGCTCGCCTCCGCTCAAGGATTCGGCAGGCCGATCTAGGGTTAAATAGGTTAACCCAACCTCTTGCAAGAAAGCGAGCCGTTGCAGGATCTCTTTCACAATCGGCTGACCGATCTTGCGTTGCCGCTCGGTCAGAACAAGCTGCTGAAACCAAGTGGTCGCTGCATTCAAGGGCATCTTGGCAATCTTGGCTATCGAAAGCCCTCCGAGACGAATCGCCAACGAGCCCCTTTTCAATCTCTCCCCTTTGCAGTCTGGACATTGCTTTTCCGACTTACCGTCCAGATAGCCAAAACCATGGCACGTCGGACAAGCACCATAGGGGCTGTTGAAGCTAAACGTTCGGGGTTCAATTTCTAGAATGCTTATTCCGCAGGCGATGCAAGCGAATCGCGTCGAAAATAAACGTTCGCGTGGATCGGTTTCTTCCGGAAAGACAGCCGAAGTTTCGACTAGACCATTGCTCAGTCGCAATGCAACCGCAATCGCCTGCTCAATCCTTTCGCGACTGTCGTTTCGTACTACGACTCGGTCGACTACGGCTGAGATGGAATGCTCTTTGCGCACGGCCAGCGTTGGCAAAGACTCCAGCTCATACTGCTCTCCGTCGACACGAACGCGGACAAGACCTGCTTTCGAAATACGTTCAAATACGTCGGCATGTCCCCCTTTGCGACCGATCACCATGGGAGCAAGCAGTGTGAGTTTGGTCCCTATCGCAAGCCCACAGATCGAGTCAAGGATTTGGCTGGGCGGTTGACGATCGATGGGTTGCCCGCATTCGGAGCACGCAGGTGTTGCAACGCGAGCCATCAACAATCGCAAGTAGTCGTAGATTTCGGTAACGGTACCTACGGTGCTGCGAGGACTGAGGACCCCTTGTTGCTGGTCGATGCATAACGCA
>JBBRGW010000051.1:0-13490 GCA_038223525.1 Pirellulales bacterium | reverse complement strand
GAAAACCGCGACGCGCGCTAAACTGCTTTGGGATCGGCAGTTCCTTTACTTCTTTGCCGAACTCGAAGACCACGACCTATTCGCTGATGTCACGGATCATGACGGCAAAACCTGGGATAATGACGTCTTTGAAATTTTCCTGAAGCCGAGTCGCCAATCGTCCGGATACTACGAATTTCAAGTCAACGCTGCCGGGACTGAAATGGATATGTTTTTACCTGAAAGGGAAAGTGGCGGCTACGATGCGTTCAAGGCGAGCAACGACTTCCACTGGAAGACCCAAGTGCGCCGCCATGGAACCTTGAACGAGCGCGGCGACCACGATCAGTCATGGACCGTCGAAGGCCGAATTCCTTGGCTGGACTTGATGCCCACCGGTGGACGACCAGATATCGATGAACGTTGGCAATTCGCACTCTGTCGATACGACTACACGCTCGGACGCAAACCCGAATGCAGCAGCTCTGCTCCACTGACCGAAACCAACTTCCATCGCAGCGAAGATTATTCGACATTGCGATTCGCTGCAGGGAGCGAGACGAGTGACGCTCTGCAAGCACTTCGAAACCGTCCGCATTTTGCCGACTCCAAAGTGGTTGGCTCGCCTGAACCTCCTTTGCCTTATCGCGCCGTCCGAGCGTATTCCAACCTCAAACTGGAGTGGCCCGTCGATGTCCAAGTCGAGCCGGGGAGCAAACGTTTCCTTGTTATCGAAGAACAAGGCCCCTATGGGCCTACCAAACTCATGCGTACCACCGATGCTAGCAACCAGACCGAACTGGAAATGCTGGTCGATACCAAAGGGGTCGCCTACAACATCCTGTTCCACCCCCAGTTTCTCGAGAACGGATTTATCTATGTCGGAAGCAATGGAAAGACAGGAAGCGATCCGCACAAGAGTCGCATCGTACGCCATACGTTGTCTAGAAATGCTCCCTACGGTTTGGTCGGCGAACCGCTGACAGTCATCGATTGGGATTCAAACGGACACAATGGAGCTGCTGCGACCTTTGGCAATGACGGAATGATGTATGTCACCTCCGGTGATGGTACTTCGGACTCAGATGCTAAGATTACGGGCCAAGACCTAACGAAGATGCTTGCCAAAGTCATGCGGATCGATGTTGATCATCCTGGTCTCGAAAAGAATTATTCAGTCCCTCCGGACAACCCATTTGTTAATATTGCCGGCGCGGTACCAGAAACATGGGCCTATGGTTTGCGCAACCCTTGGAGAATCACAACGGATGCAAAGACCGGACAGCTTTGGGTTGGTAACAATGGTCAAGACATGTGGGAACAGGTTTACCTTATCGAGCGGGGAGCCAATTACGGCTGGTCGGTCTTCGAAGGTGGACATCCCTTTTATTCCAAACGGCAACTCGGCCCAACACCGCATGTGTTGCCTACCGTGGATCATCCGCACAGCGAAGCCCGATCGTTAACAGGCGGTGTCGTCTATTACGGCAGCAAACTGCCGGAGCTTCAGGGTGCTTACATCTATGGGGATTACTCGACTGGGAAAATTTGGGGGATCAAGCACGACGGGAAAAAGATTGTTTGGCAACGTGAGATAGCAGACACCCCATTCCAAATATCCGCCATTTCGATCGATCACGATGGCGAATTAATCGTGGTGGATCACCGTGGCGACCAACAAGGTGGACTCTATCATCTGGAACCTTCGCCGATGGATTCGAATCCTAATACTTTCCCCCGTTTATTGAGCGAGACCGGGCTGTTCAAAGAAGTTGCTGGCCATCGGGTTGATAAGGGTTTAATCCCATACAGCGTCAACGCCCCTTTTTGGTCGGATGGTGCGTTGAAATCTCGTTTCATCGCATTGCCAAAGGATGGTCAAATCGAGATCCCTGACCAATGGGCTTGGCAGTTTCCCGAGAAGACCGCCATCGTCAAGTCGTTTGCATTGGAGTTGATTGCAGGCGATCCCGCATCCAAACGCTGGATTGAGACACGCTTGATGATTAAAGAACAGGGGGAATGGGTCGGCTACTCATACGCATGGAATCAAGACCAGACAGATGCGGAGTTGGTCAGCGGTAGCGGACAAGACGAAGATTTTTCGATTGCAGAGTCGACCGGAGTCCGCCTCCAAACTTGGCACTATCCAAGTCGAACCGAATGCATGGTCTGCCACACAAGAGCTTCAGGTTACTTGCTAGGGCTTACAACGCTGCAGATGAATCGAGATCAAGCCTACGGGGTTGATTCCAAAGGAACCCACATACAATCCAATCAGCTAGAGGCTCTCGAGAGCATGGGTGTTCTCAAAACCAACTGGGTATCGCATGCCCAGGAATCGCTGCGTGCGAGCATGGAAACGGAAGGCAAAGCAAAGGAAGACATCGAGGCCCACATCAACAAACTGGTCGTCAGCGACGGCCAAAGAAAGGTTCGATCCAATAGCTTGATGGATAAGAGGGGTAGCGACAACCGTAAACTTGTCGATCCATACGATACATCTGCGGACCTCGAGCAACGCGCCCGATCGTTTTTGCATTCCAATTGCGCCTACTGCCATATCGAAGCAGGGGGTGGCAATGCCAAAATGAATCTTTCGTACTATGTCGGCTTGGCTGAGATGAATATCGTTGACGTCGAACCAAACCACCACCACTTCGAAAAGTCAGAAGTTAAGCTGATTGCTTCGGGCTCAGTCGATCGGTCTGTTTTGCTACATCGCGTCGGCATCCGTGGGCCTGGGCAGATGCCTCAATTGTCGACCAATCGAGTAGATGAGAAAGCGCTGCAAATGCTAAAGGAATGGGTCTCGAGAATGAAACCATGAGATCAATAAGTCGTTACGTGACTCTGCTCATAATCGAGACAATTGTCTGTTGTTTTTCGTAGGACAGGCTTCCAGCCTGTCGATGAATAGACAGGCTAGAAGCCTGTCCTACGGATTTTGATTCGGTTGTTTATTGTCGTGCAACGCCGAAGCATGGAACCGACCCGGGGAACAATCGACCGAATTGAGTTCGTCCCCTTTTGCGAATACAACATCGCGAAGCGGATGGTCTAACTCCCCTTCTCCTCCTCGGGAGGAGAAGGGGTTGGGGGATGAGGAGGTCCGTCCTGTACGGCACATGGAATGTGCCTACTACTTCCCAATGCAAAACCGACTGAACAACGCGTCGAGGATGTCATCGGTATAAACGGTACCTGCGACCAATCCTATCTCCTCGAGAGCCAGGCGGATCTCGCTCGCGATGATCTCATCACCCAGTTGCAACTCGGCCGCTTCTTTGGCTTGCTCGAGTGCTTCAACGCCGTTCTTGAGCGACGCCTGACAACGGGCTGCGGTCAACGGGACTATTTCACTCGCGCTTTCCGTCTTATCTAAAACCCATTCCCGCAACCCCTCCACAACCCGAGCAATACTAGTTTGTTGAATGTTGCTCACCGAAAACGCTCGCTCGTATTCGCGAGACAACTTTCGACCAACCGAATGGAGATCGCATTTGGTACGAATCAACCACGTAGGTACATCGCATCGATCGACTTGCCATTCGCTCGATTCCGAATCTTCCACCGATAGACAGTACAGTACCAAGTCGGCGTTTGCGACTTGCTTTTGTGTGAACGCTTGAGCAAGCGCCCTGGGCATTGTCCCTTCGACTGTTTCGAGTCCCGCTGTATCGAGCACATCGACGATACAACCATCCAGGTCCATTCTCAAGCGAACGTAGTCACGGGTGGTGCCTGGGTCTGGGCTAACGATCGAAATCTGCTTCTCCGCCATGGCATTGATCAAAGAGCTCTTTCCCGCGTTGGGAGGACCGACAATTGCGATTTGCAATTGCACTGTCTGAGCCGCGCGCGATTCCATCTTGAGAAGCAGATCGTTTACAATGCCAATCGCACTCGCAAGCCTTGTGACAATCTGAGATTGGCTTACGAACGAGATGTCTTCCTCGACAAAATCCAGCCCAGCCTCGATGTCGGCGAGTAAGTTCACCAATGTTTTTCGCAGTTGGCCAAGCGGTTCTGAAAGCCCGCCAGCGAGTTGCGAAAGCGCTACGCTTAGAGAGCGATCATTGGCTGCATGGATGACTCCGAGCACGGCTTCGCATTGGGTTAGATCGAGTCGTCCGGCGAGAAATGCACGCAGCGTAAATTCACCCGCTTGAGCTAATATCGCACCGCTTTCGATCAATCGGGATTGAATAGATTGCAGGATCACAATGTTGCCCAAGCAATGCAACTCCACCGACGGTTGGCCCGTATAGCTTCTGCTATCCGGCCAAACGAAAGCGTCGACTTCGATTGTTCCAAGCGATGGCAGTTCGATCGTCTGTTGCAATCGGGTCGCACGCGACACTTTCCAGCAATCCATTAATCCTTTCGAGCAAGCGTTTGCAACAATGGCAATGGCATCGGGACCAGTCACTCGGATGGCTCCGCGCAACGCACCCTCTGCGCCGGTGGCGATGGCGCAAATGGTGGATTCGGTGTCAAATCTCATGCCTCGATAAACTTATACTTCCCGGGCATTCGCACTTCGGCTTCAGGCGCTGGTCCCCAATCCGGTTTATCAGGTCCAAGCTTCAATTCGCTTGCGAGCGCATCGTCCCATTTGATGATCTGTCCTGAATAAGCGGCCTCGCGGCCCATGATAGCCATGAGTGTGCTCTTGCACATGTAGTCGCCGTTATTGATCGGTTTTCCATCGCGAATCGCTTTCATTAGGGCGACGTGTTCGAGCAGGTACATACTCGGCTTCTTGCCTTCGAATTTCCAATTCGTCTCCCCTTTGACCTCGTTGGCCAAGACGCGTGCTGTTCCCTTGGTTCCGTAGATAAAATCTTCGGTTTGGTTGTAACATCCATCCATTTGCCTTGTCGAAGCAAAACAGCGAGTACCATCGGCCCATTCGTAAACTACGGAAAAGTGATCGTAGATATCGCCGTATTCAGGTTGTGTTCTCACTTGCCGTCCCCCTGTGCCATAGCACAAAACAGGTGGAATGTCGTTGTGCAACCACATGGCCTTGTCCAGCGAGTGAATAAACTGTTCGACGTAGTGATCGCCGCTCAACCACTTGTAGTACAACCAATTTAGCACTTGCTTGTGCATAGGGGTCCAATCCGGTTTCGGCGTTCGGAGCCAGAGGGTACCGGTCAAGTAGTTTTCTTGGATCGAGATGATATCGCCGATTGCGCCCGATTGGATTTTTTCGATGGTCGCTTTGACGCCGTAGTCATATCGCCAGCAAAGTCCCGAGACAACACAAAGTCCTTTGGATTCCGCTAATGCGGACGCAGCCATGACGCGTCGTACCCCTGGTGGATCTACGGCAACAGGCTTTTCGCAAAAGACATGCTTGCCAGCTTTAATAACCGCTTCCATTTGGGCGGGTCGAAAACCGGGTGGGGTCGCGAGCAACACCACGTCGACGTCGGTTTGCAGAATCTTTTCTAACGCTTCCCAACCCGAGAAACACTGTTCCTCAGGCACTTCGTATTGGCTCCCGAGCGATTTCTTTAGCTGCTCTTTGCCATCTTCCATTCGGTCGTAAAACACTTCAGCGATAGCGGTCAAACGGCAGCCGGCATCGGCGCTCATATTGTCCTTGGCTGCTCCCATACCGCGACCACCGCAACCCACCAAACCCACTTTGATGATATCGCTACCCGCTGCGTGAACGCTGCGGGCAAAGAAACTAGAGGTGCTCGCAATCGCGGTCGTTGCTGCCGTTGTCTTTAGAAAACCACGTCGGCTGGATTCGATCGGCAAATCGCTGCCTGCGGCTGCGTTCTTGGAGCCTACAGGTTGTTGTTGACAAAGATCAAGTGGATCGAAAGTCATCTTGGGAGACCTCTTTGGGTTGCGGTTGCGAAGGGAAGGGAAGGGAAGGGAAGGGAATGGAGTTGCTGGCGAGACCAACGATAACGGAGGGAATTCGATATTGCGTTTCCCCGGTTAGCCTATCGGTGTTGCGAAATTTGCTTATCTTTGGAATTCGAAAATGAGACAACCATTCGGTTATAACCCAATGAACTTGGTATGCAACACGATCCAATCGACTCCCAACCCAAAATCCCTACTCTTCCCGAAGAAAACCGCCAGTCCGAGCGCGATCTGCGGGAAAGCAGTTTGCTACCGACCAACGCCAAACCAACCGCGCCCTTTGCAGAAGCAGCCCAGTCGGATACGGACGAAGAACTGGATGAGGACATTGAGTCGATGCCGCAGCTCATGCGGAGCCGCTTTTTTCGCGAGCAAGACCATGCGGCGTTCTTGAGTTGGGTTGCTACCGACCTGCCTATCGAATTGGAAATCGGCTCTGGGAAGGGCCTCTTTCTAACCAACTCAGCCAATCGATCACCGAATCGGCGGTTCGTCGGGCTCGAGTTGGCGGCCAAGTACGCATTGGATTGCCAATCTCGTATCGAAAAAAAAGGTGTTCTCAATGCGAAGTTTTTCGCTTGCGATGCGGTTGCTGTCCTGGATCAAGACGTAGCGGATTGCTCATTGGATGCAATCCACGTGTACTTTCCAGATCCCTGGTGGAAATCGCGGCACAAGAAACGTCGAGTGCTCAACGAAAAATCGCTATGCAATATCGAGCGAGCGCTCAAGCCCGCTGGATCGCTTCATTTTTGGACCGATGTGTTGGACTACTACGAAGGGACACTCGAGCTCATCGATCAAGTGACCAAACTAAAGGGACCGTACTTCGTAAGCGAACCGCCCGCGGAACACGATATGGATTACCTGACACACTTCGAACGAAGAACGAGACGAAACGGTTTGCCCGTTTACCGGTCTCGGTTTACAAAGACTTAAAGAACGGAAGCGGAGTCGATCGGGCTCCCAACTCACTAGGCTTTCCGCCCTACTTCTGCTTCTACTTCTGCTTTGGCCTTGGCACCCGAGCGGAGGAACCTTTGGATGAGCGTTTGCGTTGTCGGCCGCCGACCATTCGCTCATCGGTGCTCTCGCTTTCAACGGGTTCCCCGATCTTCTCTCGCATTCGCAAGATCTTGTCCCTAAGAGCAGCAGCCCTTTCGAATTCAAGATTTTCTGCGGCGGCGAGCATTTCCTCTTCCATCGTTTTGAGATACTCGTCCGTAATTCGCTCCGACGTAGCATCGATGCGAACCATATCGCGTGCCCGCTTTCGGTTTTCGGCCGCTTGCAAAATGCTAGCTGTAACTCCTTTGCGAACCGTTTCAGGCGTAATGCCGTGCTCCAAATTGTGTGCCTCTTGCAGTTTTCGGCGGCGTTGGGTCTCCTCAATCGCGGTTTGCATCGAAGCCGTCATTCGGTCAGCATACAAAATCACTTTGGAGTTCGAGTTTCGAGCGGCTCGTCCAATCGTCTGGATCAATGAAGTTTCACTTCGCAGGAACCCTTCTTTATCAGCATCCAAAATCGCAACCATCGAGACCTCCGGGAGATCGAGCCCTTCTCGAAGCAAATTGACTCCGACTAATACGTCGCAGCGACCTTCTCTTAGTTCACGCAAAAGATCCACACGCTCGAATGCATCGAGTTCACTGTGGAGCCATCGGCATTTAATATCGTTCTCGACGAAAAAGTTGGAGAGGTCTTCGGCCAACCGTTTGGTGAGCGCAGTAACCAGCGTTCTGTCTCCCATGGCGATTCGCTCTTTGATCTGGCCGAGCAAATGCATGACTTGGCCTTGAGCAGGCACGACTTCGATGATCGGATCGAGCAAGCCGGTTGGGCGAATGATCTGTTCGACAACTTCACCTTGCGTTTGGTCGAGTTCGTAGTCGCTAGGGGTTGCAGAGACGAAGACGACTTGATTGATCTTGGCCTCCCATTCGTCGAACTTCATCGGTCGGTTGTCCAAAGCGCACGGAAGTCGGAATCCATGCTCGACCAACGTCGTCTTTCGGCTTCGGTCCCCTGCGTACATGGCCCGTACCTGAGGGATCGACACATGCGACTCGTCGACCATCAACAAGAAATCCTTGGGAAAGAAATCGTACAAAGTGTCCGGCGTAGCGCCTGGTTCTTTACCAGACAACGGTCGGGAGTAGTTTTCAATTCCAGGGCAATGCCCGACCTGTTGCAACATTTCCAAATCAAAGCGGGTTCTCGCATTGAGCCGCTGCGCTTCGAGCAACTTTCCTTCCGACTTGAACTTCTCGAGTTGCAAATCCAGTTCCTCGCGTATCACCTTGATCGCCTTGTGGATACGTTCTTCCGAAGTAACGAAGTGCTTGGCAGGATAGATATACACTTCGGTCAATCGCGAGATGACTTCGCCACTGGCTGGATTGATAATGGATATTTGTTCCACTTCATCGCCCCAAGATTCGATGCGGTAGGCGAACTCCTCGTACGATGGCCACAATTCCATTGTGTCGCCGCGAATACGAAACTTGCTGCGTTCAAAGGAGATATCGTTCCGTTCGTATTGAATATCGATCAACCGCAAAAGAAGATCTTCGCGAGGGATCGATTCACCGACTCGAATGGGGACAACACTGCGTTTGTATTCATCGGGTGATCCCAATCCATAGATGCACGACACGCTTGCGACGATGATGCAATCGCGTCGGCTGACCAGCGCACTGGTAGATGCCAGCCGCAATCGATCGATCTCTTCGTTGATCGATGCATCTTTTTCGATGTAGATATCTCGCTGCGGTATATATGCTTCGGGTTGATAGTAGTCGTAGTAACTAACGAAATAATGGACGGCATTGCGAGGAAAGAACTCTTTGAACTCCGAGTAAAGCTGAGCGGCCAAGGTCTTGTTGTGGCTCAAAACGAGAGTTGGTTTCTGGACGGCTTGGATAACATTGGCCATCGTAAACGTCTTGCCGGAGCCAGTTACCCCCATCAACACTTGGTGCTTCTTGCCCGAGTTCAAACCGCGTACCAGCTCCGCGATCGCTTGAGGTTGATCGCCCGAAGGTTTGAATCTACTATCCAAATCAAAGGGGGTGAGTCGTTCGAAAGGGTTCATCGCAAGACATTCCTTTTTGTAGTTTGGAACCATTTTCCCGAACGAAACAACGGACTGGACATTGGTCCCATCCTTCGGTAGTCGACAAAGTTCTACAGCACGCGCGCCCAAATGCTTTTCAAATAGCTAGTCTCAGGGCAATGCGCGACGACCGGATGGTCCGGGGCCGCGCCGTTGGAGTGCAGTATCTGCAATGTCCGTGGCGGGTGCGGATTTCCCTGCTCATCGAAACCAGTCGCCTTGGCTGCCGAACGCACAACCCCATTGAACGCTTCGCTATCGAGCAGTCCGGCGCAGGAGCACGTTAGCAGCAATCCACCTGGCTTAACCATCGCCATTGCGAGACGATTGAGATCAAAGTGCTTGTGTGTGCCCTCCTCAAGCTCCAATCGGGAGCGAATCAGTTTGGGAGGATCCAAAATGACGACATCGTATTGCCTGCCGATCCGTTGCATATCTCGCATAAACGCAAAGGCATCCGATTGAACAAAGCGAACGCGAGTATGGTTTATGTCGGCATTCTTTTTTGCAAACGCAAGCGGCTCGGCATCGAGATCGACCCCCGTTACTTCGGACGCTTGGCCGGCCTTAGCCGCTTGGACTGCGAACCCTCCGGTGTAGCAGCATAAATCCAAGACGGTCTTTCCCTTGCAGAGTTCTGCAAGCCTTCGCCGATTGTCCCGCTGATCACAGAAGAATCCGGTCTTGTGTCCCGTTCCAAAATGAACTTTATACTTGACCCCATTCTCCGTGATGGTGACAACCGGTGGCAGGTCGGGCGAGGATCGATTCGGGACCGTGCAGCCCTCTTGGCTGATGAATTGAGGGCACTCTTGGATGAGATAGTGCTTCGTCCCCAACTCCTTTGCCAACATTTCGAGAATCGGTTCGCATCGTTTGGACATTCCCAGACTGAACACTTCTGCGCTCAAACAATCACCGTATCGATCCACCACAAGTCCAGGGGTTCCGTCCGATTCACCATGCAGAACGCGATAGGCGTCGGTGGTCTCATCAAGCCGCAGAACGTCGCGTCTCAGCGAGACAGCCTCACGGGCCTTCAGTTGCCAGAATGCCTCGTCAGGCCACTGTCCCCACCAAGAATACAGGCGCACTGAGACTTCGGACTTGGGGTTGTAAATTCCGTAGGCGAATAGCTGCGGCGTACCGCTCGCCTCTTGGTCCTTGGGTATTTTGGGTTTGTAAGGGGAGTCGGATCGCTCTTGAGAATAATTCGTTTTGGAGTTGAGTGGCAATTGCTGGTGGTAAACAGCAACCCACTGGCCGGGGGCTGGGTTTCCTTCGACTTCAATAATCCGGCGACGATAGATGTTGGGATGAAGCATCGGCCTGCTCACGTGAACGGCCCCCATGACGGAGTTCTTCGGGGGAACAAGCCCCATCAATTCATCCACTTCAGTATTCTGCATTCCAACAGCACATTTCAAAGGAGGGGCGGAGCCGAACTCGACTCGGCTTGTTAAGTGCCATTTGATGCACGGATCTACTATACGCTTCACCACCTAAATCTGATAGTTGAAGCGATGTATTATGCGTCAGAAAGGATCCCGCGAACAATGCGTCCGTAGACGTCCGTGAGCCTGAAGTTGCGACCAGCATGCTTGAATGTCAGTCTTTCGTGGTCGATACCGAGCAAATGCAGAATGGTCGCATGCAGGTCGTGCATGTGCACTTTGTTCTCGATTGCCAAGTGGCCAAAGTCGTCCGTTCGGCCAAATGCGATCCCCGGCTTGACCCCACCGCCAGCCAACCACACCGTGAACCCACCCGGGTTGTGGTCGCGGCCAGTTCCGTTTTCCTGAGCATACGGCGCGCGTCCAAACTCGCCTCCCCACCAAACCAAAGTGTCTTCAAGCAATCCCCGCCTCGCCAAATCAGTAAGCAAACCCGCGATTGGCAAGTCGACAGCCCGAGCATGCTCGGCGTGTTTTGGCAAATTAGAATGCTGATCCCAAGCGGGGTTGGCCGAGTTGTCACCGTAATTCACTTGCACAAACCGAACACCGGACTCGCACAACCGTCGAGCAAGCAAACACTTGCGGCCATAGGATTCGGTTTCCTTTTGGTCGAGACCGTAGAGACGCTTTGTTTCTTCGGACTCATTCGAGAAGTCGAGCAACTCGGGGGCAGTGCTTTGCATCTTGAATGCCATTTCATAAGACTCGATGGCTGCATCCAATTCGCTCCCTCCGCTGCCACGTTGCTCCAATTGGATTTGATTCAATGCTTGGATCTGATCGAGTCGAGTGCGACTCTCGATTCCCTTCAATGGCGCCAGGCATTCGATAGTGAGACTGTCTTGCCCTGCCTTGCCAATCGGAGTGCCCTGGAATTTGGCCGGGAGAAATGCGCTGCCGTAGTTGCGTGGTCCACCGTTTCCAATCGACGGAGAAATAGAAATAAACCCAGGCAGGTTTTCGTTCTCTGAGCCGATGCCATATTGGACCCACGAACCCATCGAGGGGCGTACAAAGTTTTGCGAACCCGAGTGCAAAAACAAGGTCGCGGGGCCATGAGCTACTCCCTCGGTATGCATGCTGTGAATCATCGCCATACGATCCACGTGCTCCGCCATCTTGGGAAACAGATCGGAAACCAATCGGCCGGATTGTCCGTACTGCTTAAATGCCCAAGGGGATTTCATGACGCGTTGCTGCCCTCCGACTTTCCCTTTATTTGCAAATTCACGGGCGTCGTCAAAGCCGACCATCTCCCCATCGCGTCTCGCTAGCAGAGGTTTATGGTCGAACGAGTCGACTTGGCTAACCCCCCCTTGCATAAACAAAAAAATAACCCGCTTGGCTTTGGCCGGAAAATGAAGCCCATCCGAAATCGCCTCGTTGCCGATATTCGCTGTCGATCCTCTCGACCAACGTGAGAGCAGCGAAGCGGCCGCAATAGTGCCAAAGCCACAGGCGGTAGATTGCAATAGATTACGTCGGTGCATCATTTTGTTTATCGCTATTCGACGTAACGGAAGTCAATGGAAGCAACTAGCTCATGGGTCAGAGTGCCCCACAGTTTTTCTTCCTGGATTTGGCTCTCGCGCGCTAGGGTGACGGTCGTTTTGGCCCAAAGCATCTCTCGGCTGCTTGGCAACCGACTCACGGTGGAAAGAAAGCAATATTCAATCTTTTTCTCGTCTGGCATTTTGGTTTCTTCTGCTAGCCTAGCCCCAAATTTCGAAATACGTTCGGCGATCCACTCGCTATTAAGCATCGCCAGCGATTGCGGCGCAATCGTAGATCGATTCCGTTTGCTGATCGGAAAGCTAGGGTTTGCGCCATCGAGTTCGGAGTAAAGGTCAGGGAGCGAATTGCGGAACCAAGGTCCATACACAGATCGGAATGTGGACGTATGTTTGAAAGCATAGTCTTCCTTTACCTTCGGCGGAATGGTGGATTCGATTCGAGAGCTCAAATCGAGTTCACCGCTGATGTTCAGTAGCGTGTCGCGAAACGTTTCGGCATCTAGACGACGCATATTGCCACGCGCGAACTGCCGATTGTCCGGGTCCAGTTCCATCGCCCCCTTGGAGCATCGACTCGCTCGTTGATATGCATCTGAATGGACGATTTCTCGCACCAGCCATTTGGTGGACCAATCGTGACGGATGAACTCGCGAGTCAACCAATCCAGCAACTCCAGATTGCTCGGTTCCTCTCCCGTTGTTCCGAAATTGTCAATGGTGCGAACGATGCCTTCACCCATCAACCAAGACCAAACGCGATTGACAAAGACGCGAGCGGTCAGCGGATTCTGGTTGCTCACGAGCCAATCTGCAAGCTCCAGTCGACCATTGGACTTGGCATCGATCGCCGTAGCGTGTGTGTGGGATGCTAGGCAACTGAGGAAGCCACGTGGTACCGTGGCCCCTTGTTGGTGAACGCTGCCACGGACGTGAATCGCGATGTTCGATGGACTCTCGGATGGGCGCAAGGACAACACCGTAGGCCGCGAATCCAATTCCGCTTGCAACGTCTTCAGCTCTGACTCGAGAGCTGCCGCTTCCTTTCTGGAAACTTCGAGCGACGCGGCGGAATCCCTTGCGGCTGAATCCCTTGTTGCGGCGGCGAGTGGGTTCGGTGCGGGAGCATTCGCTGCGAGATTTGGCTGCGCACCTTCAGGCAAGAATTGAACCGCATCGGCAATGACATGCCCCTTAGATTCTTCGTTGCTTATGATGACAAACGATTGCCCCCCCTGTTCAAATCGATACGTTCCAAGCGTTTGCCACAATCCGTCGTCAGCCGGCTTTTCCGATTGATTGACTATCACAAGATCTTCGCCATCGGCGCTGAATATCCGCACCTTGACTCTCTTTGCCCGATTCGCATCCTGCGTGTAAGAGAGCCGCAATCGGTACGAACCTGGTTTCAAATCCAAGGGCTCGAACGTTACCGATTTCGCCCCTTTGGAATCGTTCTTGTCATGGAGGTAACTGCGACCAACTAATGTTTTGATAGATGTTGACTAGGACAAATAAAATACTTTTTTAGCT
>JBBRGW010000050.1:0-13687 GCA_038223525.1 Pirellulales bacterium | reverse complement strand
AGCTGGTTTGTTGCGCAAATGCCCCGTGTTGTTTGGGCCGGGGGATCGTCGCCGGGCATTTCTGTACTGGTCCCGGCGACCACTACGGTCACCAACTGGAGAAATCGCCAGGGGTCACGTTCGGCAAAAGTGACCTACGCGATGATCTTGTCGATCACGTTTCCTGAAACGTCTGTCAGCCGGAAATTTCGACCTGCGTACTTGTAAGTAAGCTTCTCGTGGTCCAATCCCATCAAGTGTAGAATCGTAGCGTGCCAGTCGTGGACGTGGCACTTATCTTCGACTGCTTGGTAACCATGCTCGTCAGTGGATCCGTAACTAAATCCACCTTTGACACCGCCACCCGCCATCCAAGTGGTGTAGCCTTTGTGATTGTGGTCGCGTCCATCGCCGTTGGGTGCGTCGGGCGATCGCCCGAACTCGCCGCCCCAAATGACGAGCGTGTCTTTGAGCAAGCCGCGTTGCTTAAGGTCGGCTAACAACCCCGCGATCGGTTTGTCAATTTCGCGACAGTTTTCAGGGAGCTCGGTCTTAAGTTTTTGGTGGTGATCCCAGTTGCCGTGCGTCACCTCAACGAATCGTACGCCCGACTCAACGAATCGACGTGCCATCAAGCATTGGCGTCCAAAATCGTTGGTGTCCTCCTGGTTGATACCGTACATGGCCAATGTTTTCTCGGACTCTTTGGAAATGTCCATTAGGTCAGGCAACGTGTCTTGCATGCGGAAAGCCAACTCATACGATTCGATCACCCCTTCGACATCGGGCTGTTGGATATCCCGTTCGAGCTTTTGACGATTGAGGCTTTGGATGAGGTTGATTTGATTGCGTTGCGATTGCTTGGACTGGCGGGAATTGGATATGTCCGCGATCTGCTGGCCGCTTGGCGCGCCACCTCGCATGGCTTGACCGGCACCGCGTCCTTGAGGTTTACCAACTTTCGTCCCTTGATAGATGGCTGGGAGGAAAGAGCTACCGAAGTTCTGTGCCGAAGCGGCAGGTGGATTGAGAGCTATGAAGCCCGGCATGCTGTCGTTCTCTGTCCCTAAACCATAAAGTGTCCAAGCACCCAACGAGGGTCGAATGAACTGGGCATTACCTGTGTGCATTTGGGTCATTGCCCTAGGATGCGTCGGTTGGTCACAATGCATCGAACGGATCAATGAGAGCTCATCCGCATGCTTACCTAGTTCGGGGAATAGTTCGGAGATCCACAACCCGCTCTTTCCTTGCTGTCGAAACTTCCACGGTGAAGGCATCAATTTGCTGCCCCCGTATTTGGCCCCTTTGCCGGCGTCGGTCGCCAACTGCGGCTTGTAGTCAAAGGTGTCGACGTGCGACGGGCCACCTTGCATGCAAAGGAAGATGACTCGCTTGGCGGACGCCTTGAAATGCGGTGCCTTGGGCGCGAGTGGGTTCGCCCCAGACTCTTGGTCGGCAGCAGCGGTGCTGAGTCCCGCGAAGGCCAGATAACCGAAACCGGCCGAAGCCGTTTGCAAGAGTTCACGGCGTGAAAAGATCGGGTATTCGAAATTCATGATAGTTCCTTAGTTGACAAGACGAAACTCTGCCGAGCATAGGAGGGCTTGGCAGAATTGACTCAAGGCTTGGAAAAGGCGTTGCTCCGCAGGGATGGTCTTTTTTCCATCGTCTGCTTTGCGGAAATAGTCAGCGGCAGCACGAAGCTCTTTCGGTGTCGCTGGTCTACCGTAGACCAGCGTAAACGCTTTCGCGATCCGTTCGTTTTGGTTGCTGGATTCGCGAATGAGTTTTCTCGCCAGGGAATCGCTTTGTTCGAGGACGAATGGGTTATTGAGCATGAACAACGCTTGGTCGGCAGTATTGGAAGCTTCGCGGCTGCCTACGACTAGACTGGGCTCGGCAAAGTCAAATACATCTAGGGCACGAGGCAACGTGTTTCGTGGAATCGGCAGATACACGGATCGAGCGTAGTTGGTTGCTTCGAATGGATTGCCCCCTAAGTTTCGGCCACCGCGGAGCGCTCCTTTGATATCGGGTTTGCCAGTCGATCCGCTGGCGCCACTAGCCGCCATGGCAAGAGCACCGGACGGTGGGACAACTGGACCGCTCGGCCCCAATAGACTTGTACCAAAGGAAGCGATTAACGATGCTTTGGGGCGATTCAAATCGATTTGGCCACTGATCGCAAGAATGGTATCGCGGATCGCTTCGGCGTCCAGCCGACGAACATGTGCTCGGGCTGCATACTTGTTCTCAGGGTCGGCCTCAAAACGCGATTTGTCGAAGGTAGACGATAATCGGTAGACACGCGAGTTTGCAATCGTACGAACCATATGCTTTACGGACCATTGGTTGTTCATAAAGTCTACAGCCAAATAGTCGAGCAATGGTTGGTTGGAAGGCGCAGGTCCGGAGGCGCCAAAATTCTCGGGTTCATTGACGATTGCTTGTCCGATGAGATGTTGCCAGACGCGATTTACCATAACGCGAGCCGTCAGAGGATTGTCGCGGGCGGTAAGCCATTGAGCCAATTCGCGTCGCCCACTGGTGTTTGCTGGTAGCTGGATCTGATCTTTGCAGAGCACTTGCACTAAGCCCCGTTTGACTTCCTGGGCCGGTTGATCGATTTCGCCGCGTACCAAGAGTTTTGCATCGCGTGGTTTTTCTGTGGATTGTACTCCCATGCAGAGAGTCAGCGGCTTGCCGTCGCTATCGACGGTGTTGATGCGGCTGCTGATCTGCGCGACCAATTGATCGAGAATAGCGACACTCAGGAAGCCGGATCGAGGGGCGGTACCCTCCTTGGCTTTTTCAGGCATGCGCTGAGCGCGTCTTGCTTCGGCATACTCCTTTTCGCGTTCTTCTAGCTGCTTCTTGAGTGCGACGAGTTCGGATTTAGAAATGGGTTTATCGTTCGGATTCGGGTCATCGAGTGGCAGGATGATCAGGTTGCTCTCTTGCCGACTACGTTGGCTTCGCAGCCCCCCAAACATGGTCTCCGTGCTTTGAAAGATCCCAGCCAAGGCATAATAATCGGTTTGCGGGATAGGGTCGAATTTGTGATCGTGGCATCGAGCGCAGGCAACCGATACACCCAAGATGACCCGCGTGGTTGTATCGATTTGTTCATCGATAAGGTCCGCTTGGAATTGGCGAGGGTTTCGTTCGATAAGCGTCTTAGGCCCAATGGCTAAGAAACCTGTTGCGACTAATTGCTCGGCGAATTTTTTGTCATCTTTCGTTGGAATCAAGTCGCCAGCAATTTGTTCTCGAATGAATTGGTCGTACGGCTTGTCATTGTTGAAGGCATCGATCACGTAGTTGCGATATCGCCATGCATTTGGGAATGTCATATCCACTTCCTTGCCGCTCGATTCCGCGTAGCGTGCGACGTCGAGCCAATAGCGTCCCCAGCGTTCGCCGAACTGCGGTCGTTTCAGCAAATCATCGACAGTTTGAGAGACTGTCGAATCGGGACTGCTCTTCCAGTTTGCGACAAAACTTTCGAGTTCCTTGACGCTAGGTGGCAATCCGATCAAATCGAAATAGAGACGACGGGCGAGCGTAGTTGGTTCGGCATCGCTTGCGGGCGACAAGCCGTGCTCGTCCCAGGATTGTGCAACATGGCGATCGATCTCGGTAACTGCCCAGTCGGCATGCTTGGACGTTTTCGGTTGGGTTTTGACGGGTGCTTTGAAGGACCAGAACTCTTTGCCCTTAGCTATGTCCTCGGGGGTAACTTTGGTATGAATGACGACCCCGGAGTTGACTCGCGGATCTGGAGCGCCCATTTCGATCCATTTGCGGAAGTCCTCGATGACCGCTTTAGGAAGCGGGTTCTTGGGTGGCATCTTGAAGTCCTGATAGTTGATCGCATTCCAGAGAAGACTCTCTGCAAGATCGCGAGGAACGATTGCTGGTCCCGACTCGCCACCTGCTAAAAGTGCATCTTTGTTTTCAACAGAGAGCCCCCCTCGAATCCCTTGTCCTTCGGACGAGTGGCAGCGGTAGCAATGTTCAATCAATACAGGTCGAATCTTGGTCTCAAAAAACTGAACACTTTCGGCAGAGAGTTGTTGATCCTCTTGACCACAAGCCATCGAACCCAACACCGAAGCAAAGCAAAACAGAGCCGCCCTCAAATGTTGAATCGCCGCAGGTGCGGACCTACGAATGAAGTCGGCCATCGATTGAACTCTCGGTACAGTGAATGGGAAGTGAGTTGAAGGGATCCGCCGCATCGCGGGTTAAACAATTACTCGGTTGGACGTTTGGGTTTGACTCCGCCGCTGGTGTTGCCATCTTTCGCTGGCTTCTTTCCGGAATTGCCCTCTTCCATGCGTGCCGCAGCAGAGGCGAACTCTGCTTTGGTGATCGAGCCGTCTCCATCTTTGTCGATCATTTTCATTTTGTCTTGAAAGCGTTCGGGGATCTCGTCACCGGTGAGTTTGCCGTCCCCATTTTTGTCTCTCGTTTCGAAGAGCTTCCCCATCATCTGGCCATTGACCGGACCTTTTGCTCCAGGTCCTGCACCTGCAAATCCTCCCGGCATCGAGCTTGGATCTGGACGCATTTCATCCGCACTGAGGATTCCATCGCCATTTTTATCCAGTTGCATCAACGTTTTGGAGGCGTTGGAAATTTCGCTTGCAGAGAGAGTGCCATCCTGATCGGTATCGAGAGCCTTCATGAGCGGGAGCATTTGAAGCATACCCATTGGTCCGCCTGGAAATCCGCCCGACCCTGCCCCAGCTCCTGGACGTGCCATGTTGGCTCGGCGGAGGGCTGCCCGATCCTTGCCTTCCTCTTGAGCCGAGGCCATGATGGGAAAAGCGATAGTGACTAGCGCGGAAAATATCTGCAGTTTGAATTTCACTGTAAAATTCCTTATTCTGAGTAGGGTTGATTGCGTTTTTGGGTTCGTCGTACACTGTTGTACCGACGCCGTGCGTTGACTATCCACATGCAATTTTGGAAATTCCTTTTCGGCTGTGACCGGCAAGGAGCTAGCCGCTGGCGTTTCAAGGAACTGGCGGCTAGCGATTTGCCGGTCAAAACCCTAAAGTCAAATATTATGGAAAACCCACAGGATTCCTCCATTTCTGAAGAGCGAGCCATTTTGGCTGCGGGGGGCCAAAAGGCCTTGGCCGACTTGTTGGCCGTTCACCAGGAAAAACTTGAACGTATCGTCTCGTTTCGCATGGCTCCGATTTTGCGGAGTCGGCTGGATCCAGCGGATATTCTGCAAGAAGCATACTTCGAAATTTCGCGTCGGATCCAAGAATTTATCGAGGGGACGACGGTTTCGTTCTTTGTTTGGATACGACAGAGGACCATTCAAACGCTTATCGACACCCACCGCAATCACACTCGAGAGAAACGGGACGCCTACCGAGAAATGCCTTTGGCGTCCGCACCGTATGGTCAAACGAGCAGTATGTCCATTGCAAGATTCCTGCTGGACGATATGACTTCACCGAGCCAAGCGGCCGTGCGAGAAGAAGAAATCCAGCAACTGCAGTCCGCATTGGAATCCATGAATGAAACGGATCGAGAGGTAATCGCGATGCGCCATTTTGAACATCTCAACAACCAGCAGGTTGCAGAAGTTCTCGAAATCTCGACAACGGCAGCCAGCAATCGCTACGTGCGTGCCGCGGCCAAACTGTCTGAAATCTTAAGCACTCTACCTTCCCGACGGCCACCGTTATGACCCAATCGGAAAATAGCGGCGATAGGCATCCGGTCGAAATCATCGCGGAGGAATTCTCAACGCGATTGCGAAGCGGTGAGACGCCGACGATCGAGGAGTACGCGACGCGTTATCCGGAGCACGCAGAGTTGCTGCGTTCGGTGCTTCCGTCGATTGCCTTGGTCGAACGCGTTTCAATCACTGATGAACAGCAACGGAAAAGAAGTGACTCGCAGCCTCGGCTAGCGACTGCGGCCGGTGCGCCTCAGTCGCTGGGCGATTTCGATATTGTTCGCGAGATCGGTCGGGGCGGGATGGGGGTCGTGTTCGAAGCCGTTCAACGTTCCTTAAACCGGCGGGTCGCATTAAAAGTAATTAGCGGCTTGATCTCGGGCAACAGCAAACACGGTGCACGCTTTCGCCGCGAAGCGGAGGCTGCAGCCAGTTTGCATCATACGAACATTGTCCCGATCTACGGTATTGGTGAGGATCATGGCATGCAATACTATGCCATGCAATTGATCGATGGTGTGACGCTGCATGATGTAATCGAATGTCTAAGGAACAATGAAGTCGATTCGACGCTCATTGGCGAAGCCGCGCATCGGATGCTGAGCAAGGCGAACACCGAAACGGCGACTCCCTTTTCGACGGAAGGTTCCATGACAACCGATTCGATTTCCGAAGCGAGGGTCCGCGCGAGCAAAGAAGCGACCATCGCGGTAGACGAAGCTAAGCCCGAATGGACGACGCCCATCGCGCAAACCCGCATTGAACGGATGGCGAAAGAAACGCCGAAGTCTGAACCGGTGACCCATAGCAAACTTACACGCGAGTACTATCGCAACGTGGCTCGGACGATCGCAAATACGGCAAACGCGTTAAGCTACGCGCACCACCAACGCGTACTTCATCGCGATATCAAACCAGCAAATCTATTGCTCGATCGAGAGGGCACGGTTTGGATTACCGACTTTGGGTTGGCTCGACGAACCGATCTCGATGCCGAAACGCAGACCGGCGAGATCTTGGGTACGCTTCGCTACATGGCGCCCGAACAAATAGCTGGATCGGGGGATGCACGAGTCGATATCTACAGCTTAGGCTTAACGCTTTTCGAATTACTGACACTCAAGCCAGCGATCGAGTCCCCAAAATTGCGATTACTGGATCCGGAATGCAACTCCGTTATTCGCAATCCACGCTCGATTCAGTCGAATATACCGCCGGATCTAGCAACGATCACACTCAAAGCGTGCGCCTATGCGCCAGGTGATCGCTATCAGCGCGCAAGTGAGTTGGAAGAAGATCTTCGCCGATTCGTGGACGATAGACCCGTACTAGCGAGGCGCTCAAGTCCTGCGGAGAGACTGGTTCGCTGGGCGCGTCGCAACCCGACCATCGCTGCGCTTGGTTCGGCCACCCTCGTACTGCTCGTCTTGATTGCCGGTTTACTCGGGATCTGGAATCGCCAGCAGCAGCGATCCATTCGCGAAATTGGTGCGCAATTCGAAAGGGCGGAGATTAACCTCAGAGCCAAGACGACTGCACTAGTTCAAGGAGAACAAGAGCGCGCGAGGGCCGAAAAAAATCTTGAGCTCGCCATGAAGGCTTTCGATCAGATCACCAGCAATATCGCATCGCGAGGCAGTGCGATCTCCTTGGGTGGTGACTTGGAGGATGAAGAGATTGGAGAGTTCGCAGACGCAACGTTGAGTCAAGCCGATGTGGCTTTGATGGAATCTTTACTCGCGTTTTTCGATCAGTTCTCGGAACAGAACTCCAAGGACTTGCGCATTGAATCTGCAGTCGGCCGTCAGAGAGTAGCGGATATTCAGAACAAGCTTGGGCAACTGGACAAAGCCGCTGTCTCCTACCAAAAAGCCATGGAGGCGTTTCGATCGATTCTTTCTCAGAAAGCCGATCAACTCGAAGTTGTGCTCCCAATGATTGCGATCAATACCGAACGGCTCACGCTCTTTGCCAAGCGAGGCCAGATCCCCAAAGCGTTGAATGAGCTAGATGAAGCTCGCAGTTTACTAAAACAGTCGCCTGAGGTGAGCAAATCGGCTGAAGGTCGTTATGCCTTGGCCAGACTGCTAAATGGAATCGGGACCATTGCTTTGCAATTGGGAGACGAGACTCGATCGCGGACCAGTCGTTTCGGAGTTGGCCGGCTTTTCCCTCCTGCGGATGCGGGCGTAGGGGAGCAAGCGGCAAGGCTCAAGCGTGTTGTCGACGCCAATGCAGAGTCGCTTGGGTTATTGAAGCAAAAGGTGTTGGAGTCACCTGAAAACGTGTCCTATCAAGTGGTCTTGGGGAGAGCGCTCCGCGATGAGTCCCGAATTGCGCGCGTCATGAAGGATGCTCCTCGTTCCGACGAAACTTTGCGTCGCTCCATAGAGGTGTTCGAATCGTTGATTAGGTCGCATCCCGACTCTTCGGCATTCAAGTATGAGTTGGCTGATACGTTGAGTAAAAACACCAGCCTTCGACCGCTGGATCAGAAGCGATGCGCTGAGGCGCTCAAAATAAGCGAAGAGATCTCGAAGGAGAATCCACAAGTCCCCGAGTACCGAGCGCTGAAGGCATCAATTCTTGCGAAACTAAGCATCGGGGCTAGTCCGAGTCGAGGCGAGGAGTTACTGCTCCAAGCGGTCGATATTCGGCGTGATTTAGTAGATCGGTATTCTGACATTGCGGCTTATAGCCATGGACTCATTCAGACATTACGGAAGTTATCAGAGTTGCAAAAATCTTTGGGAATGGCGGAGAAAGCTAAAGAGAATGAAGAGTTAGCAAACAAAGAGATTACGAAGCTAAGAAAACAAAACAAAGGCCCGAAGCTCCTTGGGGGCCGCCTGTTTTTATAATATTTAACCTAGCAGCGTCTCTCCGAGACGCTGATTTTCGCGAGTCTCGGAGAGACACACCTACGTGTTTTGCGGAGTGACTTGTGCAGGGCCGCTTAACAATTACTTCGAACCCATAATTCCACCATCTAATGCCACCGAGTTGCCTGTGAAGGTTCGGTAGGCTGTTCTGTCGACTTGTTCGGGTTTCATACCGCCCGCAGCATCTGGCGCGACGGACTGTGCTGAACGGTAGCCCCTCCAGCATCAGTAATTTGAAAAACCATCCAAGCTTCAACTATGCTGGTGGAAGAATCACACTGTCGATGACATGGATCACGCCGTTGGTACAAAGAATGTCAGTTGTAACAACATTAGCGGTACCATTGAGCTTCACACCATGACTAGTGCCAATCTTGATAGTGCTTCCTTGAACCGTTGCTGCTTCCTTGCCATCCATTGTCATGACGTCGGCAGCCAACACTTTGCCAGAAACGACGTGGTAGGTGAGGATCGCCGTCAGTTTCGGAATATCCTTTAATAATGATTCAACGGTTCCAGCTGGCAATTTCGCGAAGGCTTCGTCGCTTGGGGCAAACACCGTAAAAGGCCCAGCACTTTTCAGAGTATCTACGAGGGAGGCAGCGGTTACGGCCGCTACAAGGGTCTTGAAACTACCAGCACCGACAGCGGTGTCTACGATATCTTTCATTACTTAATCCAAACTTTGAGTGAGTGACATTGCTATATCCAACTTGGGTACCGTTGAGTGTAGGATGCTGTTAACCCCTTTCCGCGACCAAGACCGCTTTGGTCAAGAACGGTCGCAGCGAACTTGGTTGGATTGAATCGTGTTGGATTGAACCTTGTTGGATTGAACCGTGTTGGATTGAACCGTGTTGGATTGGAGAAGGAGCCGCAGCATTCACCGTTTTAGAGCAGGGATCGATATTTATTCATGAAGGATATTTTGGAGTCCACTACTCATGGGTTGTACTGCATCCCTGGTGATTTTCATATTGACCCACAATTACCAGTCGCTCGCGCAGTAGTCACTCATGCACACTCGGATCACGCTCGTTGGGGATGCAAGCGGTATCTCGCAGCGCAGCCAGGCGAGCATTTGCTGCGACTGCGTATGAGCCCCGATGCGGAGTTTCGATTTTTGCCTTACGGAGAAACTTTGACGGTAGGAGGTGTTCAAATCAGTTTTCACCCTGCTGGGCACATACTGGGCTCGGCCCAAATCCGTCTTGAGTATCGCGGCCAAGTCGCATTGATCACCGGTGACTATAAAATTGGCACCGACCCGACATGCGAGGCGTGGCAGCCCGTCCGCTGCCACTGGATGATCAGTGAATCCACTTTTGGGCTACCCATCTACCGCTGGCAATCACAGACATCCGTGTTCGATTCGATCAATCAATGGTGGCAAGCGTGCCGTGATGAGGGCAAGTGTTGCTTGCTATATGGATATGCCATCGGCAAGAGCCAACGACTGCTCGCTGGACTCGATCCAACCATCGGCAAGATCTACTGCCATGGAGCAGTCGAGAAAGGAAACGAAGCGTACCGTCGCACAGGCGTAACACTTCCTGAAACGACTTACGTGGGGTCAGTATCCGCCAAGCAAGATTGGCAAGGAGCGATGGTAGTAGCCGTCCCAAGCGTCCACGGGACAGCATGGGTAAAGAAATTCGGGCGATGCAGTACGGCGATGGCGAGTGGTTGGATGGCTGTGCGAGGAGCTCGCCGACGCCGATCCGTAGATCGCGGCTTTGTGTTAAGTGACCATGTCGATTGGCCATCTTTGTTAACGGCTATCGATGCCTGCAATCCGGAGACGGTTTGGTTGACGCATGGCTATACCGCATCGGTTGCTCGATATCTCGTTGAGAAAGGAAGGGATGCCAAAGTACTCGATTTGCGTGGCAGGAATGAAGGAGATGAAGATGCCTCCGATGATATCGGTAATGAAATTGAAAATGACGGCAATGATTCGCTTTCTGCGGAAGTAAAGTCATCATGATGCATTTCGCGGCTCTATACGATGCGGTCGATAGTACAACCAAAACCAGTGAAAAGCTTCATGCTCTGGTCCGTTATTATCGCGAGTCAAACCAGGCTGATGCCGCTTGGGCGACATACTTTCTCTGCGGAAATAAGCTCAAGCAATTGGTACCTACGAAACGGCTTCGCGTTTGGGCAGCCGAGGAAGCGAACGTTCCTAGTTGGCTTTTCGAAGAATCTTATCATTCGGTGGGAGACTTAGCCGAAACACTGACGCTGATTGTGCCACCCGGCGAAATTCGAGATGATTTTTCACTTTCCCATTGGGTCGAACAGAGATTAATGCCGCTTCGAGCTATGGAGGAAGCGGAACAACGAGACGCCGTGGTATCGATTTGGAAAGAATCACCCATGCAATTGCGTTTGGTGATCCTGAAGCTGATTACGGGCGCGTTCCGAGTGGGTGTCAGTAAATCGATCGTAACGCGTGCGATCGCAGAATACGCTGGCGTAGCGTCCGATGTTATCTCGCATAGACTGATGGGAGCATGGAAACCTACGTCGTCATTCTTCGAAAGTCTGATCTCGAAAGAAGTACAGGATACAACTGCCAGTCAGCCGTTTCCATTTTGTCTGGCACATCCGATCGATCATGAGATTGGCCCTGAAAGCATCGGGGAGGCAAGGGACTTTGCCGCAGAATGGAAGTGGGACGGAATTCGAGGCCAGCTTATTCGACGCGACGAACAAGTGTTTATTTGGTCGCGCGGAGAAGATTTGATGGAGAACCGTTGGCCAGAGATCGAATTGGCCGCTCAGTTATTGCCTAACGGTACAGTCCTTGATGGTGAGATCCTAGCTTCACTTGGCGAAAATCAAGTTCTTCCGTTCGCCAACCTTCAAAAGCGAATCGGGCGGAAGGTCGTTAGCAACAAGCTATTGAAGGATGTTCCGGTAATCTTCCAAGCTTTTGATCTTCTTGAAGACGCTGGCGAGGATATTCGATCGCTACCGTTTTCTGAGCGCAGGCAGCGACTAGATCGCCTGTTATCAACCGTCGATCACCCGAATCTTTGCCGAACGCAGCTTCTCCCCGGAACTTCATGGGAAGAATGGTCGAGGATCCGGGATCAAAGCCGCGAAAGGAATGCCGAAGGCTTGATGCTAAAACGTTGGGATGCAAGTTATGAAGTGGGCCGGGTTCGCGGCGTGTGGTGGAAATGGAAAATATCGCCCTTTACCATCGATGCCGTTCTCGTCTACGCTCAAAAAGGGCATGGAAAACGGTCCGGTCTATACACCGACTATACGTTTGCGCTCTGGGAAGGTGAAACGTTGGTCCCCTTTGCAAAGGCCTATAGTGGGTTAGATGACGCGGAGATAAAAGCGGTCGACCGATTCATTCGGCAGAATACACGCGAATCCTTTGGACCCGTACGGAGCGTCGCACCTGCACTGGTAATGGAGATCGCCTTTGAAGGTTTACAGCGCAGCCCCCGACATAAAAGTGGAATTGCAACTCGGTTTCCCCGTATCGTTCGCTGGAGGCGTGATAAAAAACCCCAAGACGCGAATACGCTCGCCCAGATCCTAGAATTATTGCCCAAATCCGAATAGAAGCTGGCGAATTGCGCAGTCCCAACGTGAAGAATCGAACGCCCTTACAAACCGTTCTCGACTATTTTATTAGCAAGGGGCAAAAGCCATTTCGATTTCAACGTGACACTTGGAAAGCCTATAGCGCAGGGGCCAGCGGTTTGGTTCATTCTGCTACGGGAACGGGTAAGACATTAGCAGTTTGGCTAGGGCCAATTCTGGAATGGCTTAGAAAGGACACGAACGGGAGCGAGTGGAATCCGAAGAAGCCGCCTGCCCTACGTGTTCTCTGGATCACCCCACTCCGCGCTCTTGCGGCGGACACCGAGAATGCACTTCGGGCTCCCCTAGAAGCGATGGGACTCCCGTGGCTCCTGGAGTCTCGCACGGGCGACAGTCGCGCAAGCATCAAGGCGAGACAACTTAAGCGTTTGCCAACCGCTTTAATCACAACTCCCGAGAGTCTTTGTCTGCTCCTGACACATGCCTCGTTGCAACCGCAGCTGGGCGCGATCGAAGCGGTCATCGTGGACGAATGGCACGAACTGCTCGGAAGCAAACGAGGCATTCAAGTCGAACTGGCTCTAGCGCGAATTCGCAAGCTCAATCCATCTCTTCGAACCTGGGGCCTATCTGCAACACTTGGAAATCTCACCGATGCCATGGATGCATTGGTTGGATGTAAATCGACTCAGCCTTGCAAGATCATTCACGGTACAACCAAAAAGCGATTGCGACTGGATTCCTTGATTCCAGACAAGATAGAACGATTCCCCTGGTCTGGACACATTGGGACTCGCATGGTCCCGCAGGCGGCCAAGGAAATTGAATCCGTCCAAAGCGCACTCGTTTTTGCCAACACGCGATCGCAAACGGAGATTTGGTACCAACATCTGCTGCAGCATCGACCCGATTGGGCTGGGCAAATCGCGGTTCATCATGGTTCGCTGGATACTAGCGTCCGAGATTGGGTTGAAAACGGTTTGCGACATGGAAAGTTGCGGGCTGTTGTTTGTACGAGCAGTCTTGATTTGGGGGTCGATTTTTCAGCCGTCGATCTGGTGCTTCAAGTCGGCAGTCCCAAAGGCTCCGCTCGCTTGTTGCAGCGTGCGGGGCGTAGCGGGCATCAGCCAGGCGCAGAAAGCAGACTAATTTTTGTTCCTACGAACGCTTTGGAACTGATCGAACTGGCCGCAGCAAAACAAGCTATTCGACAGGGCAAGCTGGAAGCTCGACCACTTCTCAAAAAGCCATTGGATGTGCTGGTGCAACACGTTGTTACGATTGCAATCGGTGGCGGATTCACATCGGAAGACTTGTTTCAAGAAGTCCGAACCACTCAATCGTTTGCATCTCTGACCGAAGATGAGTGGCAATGGGTACTCGATTTCGTCGTCCGTGGCGGGAGCTCACTCGGTGCATACCCCGAATTCCATCGGGTGCAATTCGAAGATCATCGCTATCAAGTATCAATGCGCCGCGTGATAACTTTGCATCGCTTGAATATTGGGACCATCGTTTCCGATACCGCCATGAGAGTAAAATACATGAGCGG
>JBBRGW010000049.1:0-13758 GCA_038223525.1 Pirellulales bacterium | reverse complement strand
TTGGTCATCCGGCGCAGATGGTTCAGTTGGTATTCATTGGCAAGGTCTTTGTTATGCTTTGCTTGAGCTGCCTTTCGATCTTTGTTAGCACTTTCCAAATCGGTTTGGGATTTCTGAACTCGCTTGTTCGCCAAATCCATTTGAAGTTGGGAGTGCACGACAAACTCTTTCGATTGATGGATCAGCTCGTTCCGACTTTGATTCTGCAAATTCTGCGCATCGGCGCGGGAGTTTAGTCTGCTCTGTTCATCCTTATGAATGCTTCGTTTTTCGGTCGACTGGATCGCTTGACTGGACGACAAGGTTAGTTTGAGCGCCTGCTCGATACGTTCAGCCAACTGTTGCGATGCAGATTCGATTTCTCGGCGAGGAGTGTCGTCGTTCAAACCCCGAGCGAACTGGGAATCCCGGCGCAGGCCGTTTGTCGCTTGTTCGAGGAGAGCGGCCTGATCTTTTGCTACTGTGCGTTGCACAGACCGTTGGGAATTGTCCAGCATTCTGGAAGCCAATCGCTCCGCTTGTTCTGCAGTCGAACGCAACAGCTCCAGTTTGAGACGCTTTTCACCGAATAGCTTTGCATCTGCGTTCTCCAGTTCGGTTGCAAGCGCGACCTCGGTTTCTGAAGCTATTTGAAGTTCCGTCGCCAGAGATTGCGCATTGCTCTTTGAGATCTCCGCCAGCTCCCTTTGCATCGGCGGATTGCGTTGCAATTCGCTCTCCAACTTTCGCAAAAGCGCTTCGGTATCGCTTTCCGCCAACTCAGCGAGATCCTTTGCTCGTTGGTAGTCCTTTGATTCATCCCGTTGTGAGGTCGCATCGGTGGCTGCTTGATTGGCATCGATCCCCTGCTGTGCTTGACTTCGTAGTTCCTCGCTGAATGCCTGTAACTCTTGTGGTCGTTCGCTAGTCGCTGCCGATTCTTCCAACTTGGAAAAGTGATTCGCTATCTTCTCTAACGCTTGAACAGTACTGGCTGTAGCCACGGCTGCGTTGGCTGCGTTGGCTGCGTTGGCTGCGTCGCGTGTCGATTCGTGGCTTGCCTGCAATGGACTGTTGCTCGCAGCAACCAGCTCGTCTAGTCTTTCGTTCATGGCAGGCAAAAGCGTTTCGAGCATTTTCAGAGAACGGTCGCTGTCGCGAGCCGTCTCTAGCTCGCGATGGTTCAAGACATCCTGTTTGTTTGCCAATTCAATCAAAGCGTCTTGCAATTGCGAAAGCTTCTTTTCGCTTGATTCTCTAAGGTTCTGAAGCTGTTCGGGTGACGAGATGGGTTGACGGGCTCTTTCGGTTGAATCCAGTATCGCAGTTGCCTTGTTGGGCGCAATCTGTTCTGCATTACGCTGTACGCGCTCTGTCGCGGCAGCTGCTTGCTTTGCCAGTTCCGAAACGGTCGGCGCGAATCTTGCAAGCGTCGCTCGGGCGTCGTCAACGATCGGCTTAGCTGCAAGGTCGGCCTCGGACCATTGCAAAAGAAGTGATCGAAGATCGTCCGCGACCGAAACCATAGTCGCGTTGTTCGAGTCCCTTCGCGGACCGATTTTGGATGCGATCTGTTTCGCAGGCTCCGAATACCTTAAAGCGTTGTATTTGTCCGCAACGGCGTTCGGGAATCCAGCCTCCCGCATCCATTGCTGGGCGACCTCCAATTGAATCGAGACGCTTTCCCATTGTTTGGGAGTCCAAAGTTGGGCATCCAAAGTTTTCCATTCATACTGCTCGATGGGCATCAGTGACTGAACGACCACACGAGCTTCGACGGTCTCGTGCGCGGATTCAAGGATCCGAAATGCTTGAGCGATCGCTTTGGCTTCCCCCCTATGCAGACCAGAATTTCCTGGTTCGCTCGCCATCCGTTCGAGCAGTCCCGTCCAAGCTCGATACGCCATACCCATATCGCTTGCAAAATGGGGGTCGGAAAAAATCCTAAGTTGGTGGATATCTCGTCGGTCCAACATCTGGCCCAACGCCGATTGGATAGGGCCTGTCGCTTCATCCATGATCGAAGTGGTTCGCATCAGCATCGCGTCGGTCGCAAGCGATCGATCCTTCGCAGTCTCAACGAGTCTGTCTTGCCTTTCAGAAAAGCGCGAGAAAATTGGCCAAAGAGACCCGCTACGCATGCTCAAATCTTTTCTTCCGTTGATTGCATCCCATACTAGTCCACCCTGCAAATGAAATACCCAGCGTGTGCGTTTTAGTTCGTCGACAGTCCGCTCGAGTCGACTCTTTAGTTCTCTCGTCGTTTCGTCGCTGGCATCCTGTTTGACCATCTCCGTCGACTCGGTTCGAACTTGATCGATCCATTGGTGCAACTCGCCAAGTCGGTTTCTCAGATCGGCAGCTGTACTAGGTTCTACTTCGGAGGCAAGTCTTTCGATCGCGTTGAGGTACTGAACGGTTACTTCGCAACTCCGGCTAAGCTCCGCTGCACTGCCGCCGTTGTTTTTACTAAGTTCGCTTGCTAGGTAGTCTCGAAGTTCCGTTAGATCCCGTGTCAGCGCGGTTTGAAGCTCAAGTCCAAGGAACTGCCTGAAGACGCTTTCCGTTCTGCGGGCGTTGTCGCAAGCGAGGTCGTAGGACTGAAGTAGTCGATTGACTTTTGTTTGCCGCTCTTTTTTTACCCATTCGATCGTTTGGGGATCCAGCTCTTTCTCGCTAGACGGCTCTAAAGAATCGAGACAGTAACTCATGTCCGTCAGCCACTCTTTCTCAATCCTTGAAACCATTCGTGTCACCAGTTCCAGTTCCGCTTGATCAACGCATCGCTGCATCTGCTTGATGGTAGGCTCCGCTGCCGACCGCAACGCTCGACAGGCCTTGAAGCTCGAAACCAACATCGTCCGAATCATTTCTGTCGATTTGATTCGGTCTTCTTCCGTCAAGTTCGGCTCCTTGAATTGTTCCAGCCTAGGACGTAAAAACTCCCTTCCCTGGTTAGAAGCACTTGAGATCAATTCGAGTATCGGCAGCAACTTCGATCGAGCGATCAGCGCTGCATGGCGGTTTCGTTCAAAGCCTTTGGCAGCGAGACTCAATTGGATCGGGGGAGAAAAAGCCACATTCCCTTTTCGATCCGTCGCGGAAACGCGAGTCACAATCGAATCTCCGCTTCGAACTTCAAGCCCCCTCAGGTCCCATTTCCAATTGGAGTGCGCGGTTATGGTTGGAATGGATAAAATGGTTTGCTGCTCTGACGCTTCAGAGCTTTGCCAATCGGTTAAAACAAAACTGGTCTGGACCGCAATCCATTTCTCGCGATTGATAGACACTTCCTGAACGAGAAGATCGACGGGCAAGTTGTCGGAGACACGAATCGACAAGTCCACTACCGCATCATTGGCGACAAGAAACGTCTGACTCGACTTGGGCGGTTCGCGCCAAAGTGTCGTTGCGTTGGTTTCCCACGTCAACGAGGGTGCTGAATCGTTTAGGGCGTCCACTCGATAGCGTGGACTGTAAGTATTTTCTAAACTCTTGCCTTGCTTCTTGAGTTCGGATGCCAAACGGACATCATACAAAAAGTCCTCTTCCACAACCCATTCCGCGGCGAATCGCTGAACTGCATCGGAGTGTAAAGACTTCGCTCCAGTTGTTTGTTCCTGCACGAGTGAGATAATCTGCTTTTTGCCAGACTCTTTGAATTCGATCGCCATACTTGCCAACGCAATGGGCTGATTGACGTCCATTAGCAATTTAAGTCGACTCCCTTTCAGTACTTGAATATCACCCCGCGTCGACGAAGTTCTTTGGATGGTGAGCCCAGAGTATTCTGGGGACGTAACTTCCATGTGAAATGCTAGGACTTTAGGAGGTTCCGGTGCCGCATTTAAATCCCTGCCATCGCTTCCCTCGAAGGAGACCAATGGGATCATCGCTTTTGCGAATCGCCATCCGAGACCTGAATTGGGAACCATGCAAGCGATGAAAATTACCCATAGCAACCCAACCGCGAGAAAAACGAATCGGTAAACCGGCTTCCACGGGAGCAGCGTCTTTGTGTCGAGGTAGCTTAACTCGTGTGCAACTTTGCGTTCGATCGCCTCAAGGAAGTTTGCGGAGCCGGATCGAGTAGAACCATCCTGTTGACGTAATTCGACACAGGCAATAAGTCCTTCGTGAAGCGACGGGTGGGATCGTTCAATCAACCAAGCTACTTGACCGGCCGGTGGTGGAAAGAAAAGTTGAGCGAGTCCTTGCTTCCATGACAAAGCAAGAGCTCCAACATAGACGGAACAAGTCAACATCCATCGCCACGCGTCGTCGATCGCGAATACCCAATCGATTACGACGACAAGGCAGATTCCGCAAAGCGAGGCTGCGATCCCGATCGCAACGGCGCGAATAGCATGCAGCAGCGAACGCCGACTAGTGAAACTCGAGATGAAAGCGTTTACTATCACGCTAGGGCGCGGGTGAGGAGTGGCACTAGCTAGCGGTGATTCCATGGATGTGCTCATCAGATTAGACCTGCGCGCTTTCTAAGGTACCATTCTGCTGATAAAAGGACTACGATGGTTGCAAACCAAGGGTAGCTTTGCCACAAAAGCGTTTGAGACTCTACTATCGAACCTGTTCGGAAACGTTTCAGTTTTTCGGAAACCGAGGTAACGTCATCGATCATTAGAAACTCGCCGCCGGTCATCTTTGCTGTCTGACTGAGTGCACCTTGATTGCATGCTAACGTTTGCATTTCTACGTCGACAGAGGGCTGAACCACAAACTGAGTCTCGACGCTCAACGCATCGGAAGGCATCCCCCGCACCTCCAAGCGGACGCGGTATCGCCCCTCCGGCAACGGGCCAGAAGTTGTGCGATAAAAACCGCGTGCATCGTGCTCTTGATCGAGCGGCAGCGAGAGGTAACGCTGTCCGTTACGTTCCAAAATAATGTTCGCGGCTGCATCCATCAATGGTCGCGAGTCCTCTTTTTTTAGCCGTGCGCGAAACACGATCGGGTCGGCCGGAGAATACAGCCTGCCACCCGAGTCCAACGAAGCAAACGAATCGTTTACCGCGAACGGCGTTCGCATCACCCATGTCGCAATTTGGCTCCAGAAGCGTTGGTGGTAGCGGTCCGCCACCTCATATCGCCATCGCCATGTTTCATCTGCAGCAAAATAGAGTACTCGTCCCTGCCCGAATAACTTCGTAACCACGAGCGACTGTATCGGCTTGTTCGAGTTCGTTCCCACAAGCTCTACCATCGACTCGGCTCCAGCTGCCAATTCCACTGCTCGAAAGGATTTTGGGACTGGTAATTGAGACCATACTGCTTCACTGGGCAACTCGGCAGATCCGATCTGAAACGCAGGTTGATTCTTAGCTGATTGGCTAACTCGCAATGACTCGACGCGGCTCATCGCAGACAGATCGGCGAAACGAATTGGCATAAAGGCAGCGATACTGCTTTCCATCGCTTGGCTAACTCCCTGTCGTTGGTTATCGACCACGATCAGGCCACCGCCGCTCACGCTCACAAAGTCCGAGATCCAGTTCTGCTGCTCGCTGGTAAAACTTCGAATCGTTTCGTAGCTGGCTACGATCAAGTCGAATTCGAATAGCGAGGCTCGCGAACTGGGAAATGGATCGATTAAAAAATCGCTGCGACCGATCGACACGGTCGAATCCCAAGCGGCATCTCGTGCGAAGGCGTTCTTGATGTATCGCGTTTCCCATCCTCCTCGACGATCCAAGATGAGGACTCGATTCTTCCTCTCAACTCCCCAAAGCGAAGAAGTGTAAGTGTTGTTCTCGAGGCTGATTTCTTTGGATTTGCAATCCACCGAGAATTGCAAGTCGATTGGAAGTGCCGAATAGGTGACCCCTGGTGCTGCGATTTCTTTTGTCTGATCCATTAGGATCTCTGCCGGAATGTCAAACTCGATGCGGCGCAATCCTTGATCCAATGATTGCACCGTTTTGGAGAAGACCGTTTTGTCTGTATGTTGAACTTCGAGGATATAGGGAGTACCCGCTTTCATGCGCTCTTTCATGAGAATGGTCCCGAGCAGTCGATCCGGACGATAAACCCGCTGCGAGTGCTCTATCTGCAAGATCCCAACATCGTCGGGCTCGCTTGGTCCCCCGACCCCGATGGCAAAGACAGGGATCTTCTTATCGACGTAGCGAGCGGCTGCGTCCGGCAATGTCATACCCTCATTGCATTGTCCATCCGAGATCAGCAGGACAGCTGCAAAGTCGCTAACGGTTGCATTTGACTGCGTATCGGATCTGTAGAGGATTACTTCGGAAAGTCGTTCACCCAAGGGTGAATTGGATCCGTCTGTTCCAATCGATTCGGCTTCGGGCAATGGGGAATCGAGTTGGGAATCCCAAACGATGCTACCCCTATTGGATTGGTTCGATACTAGCAAGTCCACTCGATGATAGCGACGCAGTTCTTTGAGCCAACCTGGGACGGCGCCTTGTTTTTGTTCTCCCAATAGCCAAACCAGAGCGCGATCAAGTCGCGATGAGCCGGCGGGCAGGACATCGGCGGTCGACATGCTTGAGGAATTATCCAGAAGAATTCGAATCCTGCTCAATTCCCCTTCCACCCGTTGGTGATAAAGCGTTGGGCCAGCGAGCATAAACAAGATAAAAAAGAATGCAGCGCCGCGGCAAAATGGTAGTACCCAGCGCATAGAAGTGCTGAGTTGTTTCGACTCTTGCCAATACCAGCGGGCGATCAACACCGCGCCAGCAATGGCAAACAGGAGGATACTCCACCACGGCATCGATCCGGAAAAGCGCAGCGTGGTCATGCGGCGGTTCCTTGGGAGTTCTGCCGTCCTACCGCGTGCGTGGTGCGCCGTGTCCGAGGTGCGAGGCTTTGTTCTAACGCCATTTCGGCCAGGAAACAGAAAATCAGCGCCATCCATATCCATGTCCACGCTTCACGCCCATGCCAGTCGGCTCGCGTTTGAGTCAAAAACTCGCGAGTGTTGTTGGAAACGGTGGCTTGGCCTAACGCCGCGAGCGATTTCATTTCGTCGGATGTGAGGCTGCTTAGATTCGCCTCATTGACTGAAGAAGGCGGCTTATTGCGCACACTGACAACCCATTGGTTCATCGCTGCATCGCTCGGTTCTCTCTGAACCGGCTTCACAACATAAATTCCCTGCAGCCGTGTATCGTTGAATTGCAACTTTCCCTCGTCCGATGTTTGGACTGGGACTGCGACGCCGTCTGGTCGTGTGACGATGAATTGTCCTTGCACGTCGGAAAGCTTCGTGTCTGGATTGCCAAGCGATCGAGTCCAAGTTTCGCTGGAAGCAATATGAGTCAACGGAGGATCTGCGGTACACGCGTAGGCCGCAAGCTTCTGCATAAGCGGAACAAAAATAGAGCGACTAGGCAAATTGGAATCGTCATCGTCGCAAGAACTGCTCATCCATACGCATCGCCCTTTGCCTATCCGGGATTCCAACAAGTACGCTCGCCCATCTTCGAATCGCAACGCAACCGATGCGTCAGACGAGCTGAGCAGAGATTCCGTATCGAGTTCGATGGGGGTTCGATATTCGAAACGAACGCTTGCCAGGGACGACAAGCTGACGGATGATAATTCGCGAATGGGCGAGAACTCGACTTGCTGTGTTTTAACTCGGTTCGCAGCATCGTCCACCGGAATCTTCTCTCGCTGAGAAAAACGGGCAATCCTAAGCCCATTGTTGGCCACCGAGGGCCATCGTTGGTACTGCTCGGTATTGACTTTATCGCCTAAAAACACGAGGAGCCCGCCCCCTTGTTCGACAAAGTTGCGCAACCATTTCTGTTGGTCTTCGTTCAGATCCCGCACGTTGCAAAGGCACACCGCTCGAACGCTTTTTAAGCTGGCTTCGTTCCATTGTTCAGGCGAAACGGTCTTCGAGGCAAAGGTATCTCCTTTTTTGCCCCCCAGCAATGAAAAGGGTGAGAGGGCAACCCGAAGGAAGTCAGCTTCGCTTTGCATGGGTTCATTCTTTAGATCGCCATCGACGATCAAGAGGGACTGGGGCTCTTGAACAACCGCGACAGTACAAAGTGTATTGTCTTCGTTCAAAGCATCCTCGCCGAGAATGCTCGCCCGCACAATATGGTCACCGACTTGTTTAGGGGCCCATCGCGCGCGAATCTGAGTCGTCGAATCTGCATCGATCACAATCTGCTGCCGCTCGATTTCGATGTCGTCCACCAACAATGAGATAACAACGCTATCACTCTTAGTCGGTCCGTGATTACCAACGACCACGGATAGGAATGCTTCTCGTTCAATCGCTAACACGCTCGGTGAAACTTCGATGGAATCGATCGCAAGGTTCAGCGATACGGGTTGGTTTGGAGCAAGGACCTGTCCGATCCGGAGGAATGAAAAAGTAGGCGAGATCGATTGCTCTGCTAGGAGTTTGCGGGCGTCTGGCATTTGGCTGGTGAACATGTCGGACCATTCCTGTTTTTGAAAGTCCGAAATCAGTACGATCTGTCTTCGAGGATTGGGGCTGGTAGAAAGCCATTGCAATGATGGGCGAAGCGACTGCTCCAACGCAAATTCGCCTGCAGGAATTCGCCGTGTTCCCATGGCTCGCATCCTAGCCGCGAGCAAATCTGGAACGTGTTCTGAAATCGTTTCAGGCTTACTCCCGCCGAGCACAACCATCGCGTTGCTGCCCGCGGGAAGTCCATCGATCAGCTCGGCTGCTGACCTGCAGGCAAGGGCGAAACGCGATGAAAATCGCACGCCATCTTCGCTTCGTTCACCTGCTTGATCTGCTTCCCTGGCAAACATAGACATGGAATCATCGAGCACGATCGCCAGCGAAATCGCGGACTGCCCGTCGGCGGATAGCAACGAATGTAGGAGCGGTCGAGACATAGCAAGCGCGAGCAGTACAGGCAATGCGCATCGCAATAGCAAGAGCAACAACTGCTTCCACTGCATACGACGGGAGTTTAGGTTGCGAGTGGACTGAAGCAATTGCATGGCACCCCAATCGACGGTTTTGAACTTGTTTCGGTTCAGCAAATGGATCAGCAATGGGATGGTAAATGCAACGGCCCCGAACGCAAGTATTCCGTTTAATAACGTCATGCTCGACCTCGTCGAGAAGCAACGTAGTTGGCAAGAACGCTACTGAAGGATTCCGAAGTGCGAATCGAAATGAAATCGATTCGATTTTGCCGACAGCCTTGCTGCCATGCGGCTTGAAATTCTCGAAGATTATGTAGATAGGTTGAACGCAAGCTCTCAGGGTCCACCAGGACTTGGTGACTCTCGGTTTCCAATGAACGGAACTGCGTGCGCGATTGAAAAGGAAAATCGATTTCATCATCGTCCAAGATTTGAAAGACGACGATCTCTTGGCGATTGCTTTGGAGCAACGACAGCGATTTCATGATGGATGGCACATCCCCAAAACCATCGGAAAGAAGGAATACCATACCGCGGCGTTTGCAATGATTGAGCAGTGTTTGCAACACCAGGCTCAAGTCGGTTTCGTTTCCAGGCTTGGAGGCGGCCAGGGTTTCAAAGATGGATTGCAAGTGGTTAGGTCGACTTCGAGGCGGGATCGTGCTCCGGATCATCGAGTCGAACGTTGCCAGTCCCACGGCATCTTGCTGGTTGACCAGCTTGTAGGCGATGCATGCTGCAAGCCGAACCGCAAACTCATGTTTGGAGACTCCGCCGGAACGGGAGCCAGCGTATCGCATTGAGCCGCTCTGATCGAGGGCGATGGTACAACGCAGGCTGGTCTCATCTTCATACTGCCGAATATAGAGTCGGTCGGTTTTGCCAAACAACTTCCAATCGATGGACCGTGTCTCATCCCCTGGTACGTAAGGTCGATGCTCTTTAAATTCGATACTTGATCCGATGTGATGCGAGCGGTGCAGTCCGCCACTTACCCCTTCGACGACTCCCTTTGCGAGCAACTGCAAGCTGGCGATCCGGGTAAGATCGGGGGCTGTCAACCAACGCAACAAGGGAGCTTTCACGTTGGGTCGATCTATGCCAATGTGGATTTGGATGAGGATGTAGACGATTTTCGACGCGGGAGCTCGTTCAAGAGACGAGCGATGATCGCATCGGCATCGATCCCTTCGGCCTGAGCGCTGAACGTGGGGACGATGCGATGCCTAAGCACGGGCGCGGCCAAGGCTTCGATATCTTCCAGCGTGACGTGCAGTCGACCATGGAGCAATGAACGCGCTTTGCTCGCCATCACGATTTGTTGGCACGCTCGTGGTCCAGGTCCCCATTGGACGCATTGTGGAACCCATTTCAATGCATCCGACTCCTTCGGCCTGAGAGCGCGCACCACATCCAGAACGTATTGCTTGACATACTCAGGGAGTGGAACAAGCCGAACTACATGCTGAAAACGAAGAATCTCTGGGCCGGTCACGACTGGCGTTATCTGCCGGACGCCAAAGCCAGTGGTCCTTTCGATAATCTCCCCTTCTTGCTCTCGAGTGGGATAGTCCACAATGGTTTGAAACAAGAATCGATCCCGCTGCGCTTCGGGCAACGCGTAGGTTCCCTCCTGTTCGATTGGATTCTGGGTTGCAAGGACAAAGAACGGCTCAGCAAGTTTGTACGTCTTGCCACCAACCGTAACAGAGTGCTCTTGCATGGCTTCAAGCAGTGCCGCTTGAGTCTTTGGCGGTGTTCGATTGATTTCGTCCGCGAGTAGGATTTGCGTGAAGACGGGTCCCTTAGCGAACGCAAGCTGCCGGCTACCAGTCTCCGATTGCTGAATAATGTCTGTTCCCGTAATGTCGGCCGGCATCAGGTCTGGCGTGAACTGGATTCGGTGAAACTGCAGATCCATCGCTTGTGCGAGCGAGCGAACCATGAGCGTTTTGGCAAGTCCTGGGACCCCTTCTAATAGGCAATGTCCACCGGCAAGCATCGCGATCAGCAACTGCTCGACCGTTTTGTCTTGACCGACGATGACTTGTCCGATCTGAGCCCGTATCTTGGCAAAGGTCTCTTGCAGCTTTTTTGCTTGTTGGAGGTCTTCTTGGCTTGTTGATGCAACCGGCTGATTCATGTAAACCCAAGCTCAATCGAAGGAAATGGTCTAGACTGCGGGGATTGTCTTTCACCTCTAAAGGTTTGGGACCGCTTCATTGTACTCAAAGCAAGCACCTAACGTAGGATGGAACCATCTGGCCCGTCTTGCTCAGTTTGCCAAAGCGTCTTTGGCACGGGCGGACGCGATGAGATCTGCTTCGTTTTCTTTCCACCACTTTTCGGATAACTCTTCACTCCAGGGAAAGCGAGAAGCGAGTCGTGAGAGCTCTGCTTCCACGTCGGACATTGAATTGGGCCGGTCATTTGAATCGGGAGCGATGCAACGGGCCAACAAGTGAATGAACTCATTGAACTTCGCGTCACCACAGAGATTCGCAAACCTTCCAAGATTTAGCAGACTGATAAGTGAATCATGCGTTACACCCAAAATCGGAACCTTGCCGGTCAACAGATAAACGCCGAGCACTCCAAACGCAAAGATGTCGATACGCGGGTCAGCAATCCAGGGAGTTTCCAAACGTTCCGGCGCGATGAACCCTGGCGTGCCGATGAGAACACGCGTTGCCGTTACGTCGCGGGCCACATTATCCGCCATTGTTTTTGCCAAGCCAAAGTCGACCACCTTGACCAAGTCCATGAGTTGACCTTTTCGACAGACCATGATGTTCTGCGGCTTGATGTCCCTATGGATCAAGCCGATTTCGTGAGCCTCTTCGATCGCTCCGCAGGTTTGCCTCAGTATCCATAAGCATCTGTCGATTGAAATGGTAGGGTCATAAGCAAGAAAATGAGCGAGATTAACCCCTTCAACCAATTCCATCGCGCAAAACAAAAGTCCTTCTCGAGACATCCCGAAATCATAGATGCTAACGGTGTTGGGATGGCTCAATTTCGAAGCCATCCGGACCTCTCGTTCAAACCTCTTAAGCGTCGCCGAGTTCACCATCGGCTCTTTGATCAGTTTGATAGCGGCCGAGCGGCCGAGGAGTTTGTGCTCCGCTCGATAAACAATCCCAAGCCCACCCTCTCCAATTTTCTCTCGAAGAACATACGAGCCAAGCGACTTGTTCGCCAACTCGATCCCGCGAAACGCACGCCGCAATGAAAGTGCCGCAATGATCAGTGAAATGAGGATCGGAACTCCGTAAAGGAATCGGAACGTTCGCTCAATGAACAAGTGATTCTTAAACGCTTCTTCCTTTGGGATCTCCAGTATCAAAAGTCGATTGAGCGATTCGATCCACTGCCAGGCCCCAACGACTTCGCGACCTCGGTAATCCCGATATCCATTGACATCGACTCCATTGGACGGCTGTGAAATGGACTTACCCGGCTTAGTCCAGGCCCATCCCGTGTACTGTTCGGTAGGCATAAATCCAGCCAAAAGATTGCCACCTGGATCTCTCGCTTCGGCGATCGAGACCCCACGCACCTTTCTCAGTGACGAAAAACTTGGCAACTCCAGTATCTTTTGCAAGTCTCGGGCTTTGGTAGCGATCGCGCCTCGATCGTCTAGAAGATAGGTGTTGCTTTCCCTAAGTACCGACTTGGACAACTTGTCATCGAGCTCGTCCAAAAAAACGGGGCTGCGAATCATCATCGCTCCGATGACAATCTCCTTATCGTCGGGCGAGAAGATGGGAACGATGAACATGACATACTGTTCCTCGGTTTCCAAAGGATAGTTGTCCGAAATGGCGCTCGCAGTCGGCCGAGGAAGTTCCACCGATGTGCGACTTCCATCAAAAACACGCTTGAGAATCGTCGAGCCAACGGACGTGGTAAGGCCGCCTAAGCCGGCTTTTGCATTGGTGAATTGCCAGTCCGCTATCAGAACCGAATCGTGGTTCCAGATAGCATATTTAAGTTTCGTGCGATCTTCGGCTGCTGAGGTTTGACTCTTGTTGTCGGTCTCCAAATCGATCGGCAACGAAATCAGATTGTCAAAGACACTTTTGACTTTGGTTTGCTCCGGTGCGGAATGGAGAATCTTTGAACGTTCAGCTTCCCTTAGCGACGGGTCTTGTACTTGCTCATTGAGGCTCTTGACAAGGAGTTGTAACTCTCGCTGCCGCCCCCAGTCTCGAACGCGAAGCTCATGCCCCTGCGCCCATTGCAAAACCAATTGGCTTTTCTGTTCCGCCATCGATGCAAGCACCGTCGCGTACTCGATTTTGGACCGACGAATCATCTCCGCTTGCAAAAACCATCCGACCGCGACCAAAAAAACCGCCGCTCCAAGTGCTGAGGCTAGCGGCAACACGCCACCCACCAAATTGTGACCGATGCGTTTTAGCCCCATCGTTGAGAACGAACGGCTCTGTACAGTCGTCTTAGAAATCTTTCCAGTCGGCATCATGATGGTCCGGCTAAAGTGCCGAGCCAGGAGACCTCGCACTTCTTGCACGACCTCGGGGTCCGTTGAACTAAGCTGCGTCAATCGGACCTCGCGATCCCTCATCGACTTGTTCACCAGATCAATAAACAGCTCCTTGGCGCGTGCGTATTGCTCAGGGGTCACAGTATTGATTTTGCCTCCAACCTTTTGCGAAGCCAAGCGCGGCACATCATCCACTCGTTTTCAATGGTTCGCGTCGAAAGCACTAAAACTTGCGCAACTTCGGGCACCGTCATCCCACCAAAAAAACGCATCTCTACAATCTTCGCTTGCCGTGGATCCAACTTTTGCAATTCCTCAAGTACTTCATCGAGCGCCAAGACGTCGCTGTCTCGCGACGGAGC
>JBBRGW010000048.1:0-14014 GCA_038223525.1 Pirellulales bacterium | reverse complement strand
CAGCGAATCTATAACCGACGAAATAAAGGCGATGTGGGGGCCGCTCTGCTACCTTCGAGGCGCAGTGGGAGTTCTTGGAGCGATGAAGACTTTTCGAATTCAAGCGACACTGGAAGATGAGTTTTTGGAGGTTGAGTCTTGGGGAGTCTTGGTGGCGAATGGTCGCACCAATGCAGGACGCATTCTCGTTGCACCGCTTGCATCGCCGACGGATGGATTGCTTGACGTAATAATTATCAAGAATGGTGATCTGCTAGACATGATCGAAATCGCTTCGAAAACTTTGTTTTCGAGTTTACTAGAAAGTCAGCAAGTGGTCTTTCGGCAAGTAAGGAAACTGAAGTTGCAATCCACGCCTGGTATGCGCTTTACACTCGACGGGGAAATCATTGATGAAGTGCCGATCGAGTTTGAGGTTGTTCCTGGTGCTATAGAAATGCTGGTTGGCGCAGGGTTTCGCGACGAATTCACGGATGAATCCTTGCCCATTTCATGAGCTTTTTTACGCATCAGCGGTCTGCTGTGGTTTTCATACGATGTTCTGCCCCAATCTCGATGGTTTGACGTTCCTTGGCACTTCGATAAGCTGAATCTACCAGCTGTAACGTTCTCAAATTATCTTGACCAGTGGTTTCTGCTTCCGAGGTGCCTTGTAAGCTACTCAGCAAGTTTTGATGGCATGCTACAATACTTGCGTGAACCAGTTCGTATGCAGGATTTGCCCATCTATACTTCGGGATCTCAATGTGTTCGATGGTGACACCTCCTTTGTCGTACATACTTAATCTGTAGTCGGCTCCCAGCGAAACCCCTGCACGCGTCCCTCCGACCGACACGAACGTTTGAGGGAACAGATCGCTCTCGCAACAACTCGCGTAGCTCATGTTGCAGACAACGATAGCGTCATCCCGCATACGCATCAGAACAGTCGCAACGTCCTCTCCCGCAATATCGTGATGGATTTGCCGTGTTTGGCACTGCAGTTCTGCCACCTCGCCAAACAGAAACCGTGCAGTATCGAGAATGTGCGTCCCAATGTCGGTCAAAATAACATCCACAAAATCTAGGCTCTGAAGTTGAAATAGCTCCTCTTCACTGGTGGGAACTTCTTTAATTCCGAACTGCTCGGCAAGTTGCAAGGCTTTGGACCTGTCGCGATCATAGATTGCAACGCACTCTGCATCTAAAAACTCATTCCAAGCGGCCAATTGGTACCTAGCCCGAAACCCCGCTACATCCCGACCGGCGAAACGGTGCAAATCAATTTGGGTAAACTAGTGAGTGAGCAACTCCAAGCCAATTGGTTCAACCCAAGAACAGGAGCGACGATTACAATCGGCCAAATCGACAATCACGCAACAAAATCCTTCGATCCACTCGGGGCTCCTAGCGTCGGCAACGACTGGGTGCTCTACCTCTATCAGAAAGCAAAGAAATGAAGTCCTCTCAATCGGTCCGTCTTTTTCGTGACTTGACTCGTCTCTTGTCTCGTACTTCTCTGATTGCATTAGGGATACTTGCCAATCTACATTGCCAGACCTCGACGGGAATCGGCCAGGATTTGCCTCGCTTGAAAGTAAGCGACAATCATCGCTACTTGGTTTCTGATAAAGGCGCGCCGTTTTTCTGGCTTGGCGATACGGCTTGGGAGTTGTTCCATCGACTCAACCGCGAAGAAACGCTGGAGTATCTCGACCTACGAGCAAAGCAAGGCTACAACGTGATTCAAGCTGTTGCGCTCGCCGAAGAGAATGGCATTAGCGATCCTAACCGATACGATCATAAGCCGTTAATCGATAACGATCCGACTAAACCGAATGTGGCCGAGGGCCCAGCCAACGACTATTGGGACCACGTGGATTTTGTGGTTGCCGAATCGAACAAGCGAGGAATCTATGTTGGGATGCTGCCAACCTGGGGAGACAAGTGGAATAAGAAATGGGGGCAAGGCCCGGAGATTTTCACGACCCAGAATGCGGAGGTTTATGGTAAATGGATTGCCAATCGCTATAAGAACGCGGGAATCGTCTGGATTCTGGGGGGTGATCGCCCCGCCGAAAATGAGACTCACAAGGAGATCACGCGCGCCATGGCTAGAGGCATTCGTGAAGGAGACGGCGGAACGCACTTGATCAGTTGGCATCCAACAGGTGGAAATGGTTCGAGCGATCTATTCCACCATGAGACGTGGCTCGATTTCAACATGCGCCAGAATGGCCACGAACCAGGGTACACGGGACGCTACGACTCTATAGGCCGTGAATACGCGCTTACGCCGACCAAGCCGATCTTGGATGCCGAGCCAATCTACGAGGACCACCCAGTCTCGTTTGATGCAAAAAAACACGGCCACAGTATATCCAGCGACATCCGCCGTCCATTCTATTGGGATGTATTCTCAGGTGCCTTTGGACACACCTACGGACACCATTCCGTTTGGCAGTTTGCGAGCGACCGGCGCCCTGGGGTCAACAACCCCTTGATGCCTTGGCGCGAAGCCATCCATCAGCCAGGGGCAGCTCAAATGGGACATGGCCGCGCACTCATGGAGTCACGTCCGTTTCTGACTCGGGTTCCCGACGATACGATCATCGTTGCGGAGGATGTCCCAACGAGTGTACCAGGTGCTGGCCGATATCGATTCGTGGGGACACGAGACACGGATGGAACTTATGCAATGGTCTATGCGCCCGTAGGACGCCCATTCCAAATTCGAATGGATGTTATTCGAGGGGCAAAAGTAAAGGCCTGGTGGTTCAATCCTCGCAATGGCAAGTCGACCCCGATCGGCGATTTCTTCAACGTCGGCACTCAGAAATTTGTAACACCCGATCCAGGTGAGATGCTCGATTGGGTGTTAGTAATCGATGACGCCGCCAAGAATTACCCTGCGCCAGGCGAGAAACTCCGATGAAAAACATTCTATAAATAGACACCGGCGTGGTTGTGGTCGGCGTTTCAATATCTTGAGGGAGGATCATCCTAAATGCAGTTAAACAAAATCAACACGCGAACGCTTTTGATGACCGCAGTTCTGTTTGCGGCGAATTTTGCGATTGGGCAAGAGCCGATCGCATTGTTCTACCGTGGCCTCAATCTGAACGGACCAGCGATCGTCATCGATGGACAAAATTGGGAGGCTGATGAAGCTCCCGACGTTGAGTATGATGCGAAGGCGTTTGAGAATCAGAGCGTTCCGCTCAAAGCGAATGCCGACGCTAGTCGAGCGAAAATGATCCGCAGCAGCCGATGGGGGCAAAAGCTCCGTGTGGAGTTACTCAATGTCCCGATGGGTACCTACCAAGTCTTCGTATATGTTTGGGAAGATAACGATCCAGAAAAGTATTCCATCCAATTGAACGGCAAAACGGTTGTCTCGGATTATAGCAGCGGCGTTGCCGGCGCATGGAAACGCCTCGGTCCCTGGAAGACAACTGCTAGTGAAGGGAGGCTAAAACTGACTGCCACCGGGGGCGCGGCGAATTTCTCAGGTATCGAAGTTTGGTCAGGAAGCGGTGCGGTGCCCGAGTTCGTCGTGAATCCATTCGCTTCGGCACCTACGGAGGAGCAACTGCATTTTTTTGAAAGCCGTATCCGTCCGCTGCTTGTCGACAAATGTTATTCGTGTCACAGCAAAGACGCGGTGGAACTAGGTGGGGATTTGTTGCTCGACTCGCGTGCCGGCATTGCCAAAGGGGGGGCCACGGAATCGGTAATGATCCCTGGCGATCCGGACAACAGCCTTTTAATGAAAGCTGTCGGCTATAAAAATGCAGATCTCAAAATGCCTCCCGATGAAAAATTGGGGGAAGATCAGATTGCGGACCTCGCCCATTGGATACGAATGCGTGCACCTGATCCAAGATCGGAAGACACCGCTGCAGTGGTGAAAGCTAGGACGGAAATCGATTGGGAGAAAGCTCGCGATTTTTGGTCGCTGCGTCCACTGTCCGCGACGGAGCCTCCGATGGTGAACGACTCAGGCTGGCCAAAGAGTCCGATCGACAAGTTCATTGCCGCGAAACTCGATGCAGTTGGGTTGTTGCCCGCTCGCGACGCTAACAAGCGGACTTTGATTCGCCGCGCCACCTTCGATCTTATCGGACTACCTCCAACTCCCGGAGATATCGAATCCTTTCTGGAGGATGATTCGCCAGAAGCGTTCGCGAATGTAATCGATCGATTGCTTCGATCAACTCAGTACGGTGAACGATGGGGACGTCATTGGCTGGATGTTGTTCGCTATGCTGATACCGCCGGCGACAATTCTGACTTCCCCATTCCCCAAGCTCACTTGTATCGCAACTGGGTAATCGATGCCTTCAATCGCGACCTCCCTTACGATCAGTTTGTCCGGGAACAATTGGCTGGAGACTTACTCGTAGGCGCGACGGAATCGGAGAATCGATCTCGTATAATCGCCACTGGATACATTGCGAATTCTCGTAGATTTGGTTCACGTGTCGAAGACTATCCTTGGCACCTGACCATCGAGGATACCATAGACAACCTTGGCCGGACCTTTCTAGCCACATCAATCAACTGCGCTCGTTGCCACAACCACAAGTTCGATCCGGTCACCACCGAAGACTACTATGCCCTATATGGTGTGTTTCACAGCACTCGCTATCCGTGGCCAGGAATTGAACTCGAACAAAAGCAACGCGACTTCGTTGCGTTTGCTGATCCCAGTAAAGTGGAACGCATTGAAGCGGAACGCTTGAAGAGTCAAAAAGAATTCGATGAGATCGTTAAGCTGGCGAGAAAGAATCGCGACGCGGCCAAGGGCGACGCCCAAAAAGAAGATGATCGAAAAGGTTTGGAGGAGCAAGTCAAGAAGGCGGAGGATGACGCGAGAGTACACGCAGCCAAGCCACTACCGTATGAAACATTTTACGCTGTGGCCGAAGCGAAGAATATAGAGGATGTTGCCGTGCAACTGAAAGGTGATCCCATGAAAACGGGTGAAGTTGTGCCTCGGCGCTTTTTGAAAGTACTTCATGGCGAACCTTTCGCAGAACACGCTCAAACGAGTGGACGATTACAGTTAGCCCATTGGATCGTGGATCACAAGAACCCGCTGACTGCTCGGGTAATGGTCAATCGTATTTGGCTATATCATTTCGGCAAGGCCCTCGTTGCGACTCCAAATGATTTCGGTAGACACGGCCACGCCCCGACGCATCCGGATCTATTAGACTGGCTGGCTAATCAATTCATAGAATCCGGATGGTCCATCAAGGCCATGCATCGAGCCATCATGTTGTCTCATACCTATCTTATGAGCAGTGAACGAGACCCAATCGCTGTCGATCTTGATCCATCGAATAACCTGTTCTCTTCTTATCCTCGCCATCGCCTGGATGCGGAATCGATTCGCGACACTCTGTTGTCACTGGGGGGGAATCTAGATCCGACACCCGGTGATGCGCATCCGTTCCCCCCTCAAACCGAATGGAAGTTTACCCAACACAATCCATTCAAGGCTATTTACGAAACGAATCGCCGCAGCGTGTATTTGATGACTCAGCGAATCCAGCGGAATCAATACCTCTCGATTTTCGATGGCGCTGACCCTTCGATGAGCACACCCACTCGGCAGGTTAGTACAACTCCACTCCAGGCATTGTATTTGCTGAACGACAAATTCGTCCATGAGCAAGCTGCGGCCATCGCGAAACGTTTGGTTTCTGAACCAGGCGACAACGATTCAAAAATCAATCGTATATGGCTACTCATGTTCGGACGAATGCCAGCTGCCGAGGAATCCGCTATGGCAATTGGTTTCCTTTCGAATGCTCATGCCGCGTTTTCGTCCAGCGGTATTGAAGACCAGCAACTGGATGTGGAAAGCTGGCAATCATTCGTGCGTTCGCTTGTTCGAACTAACGAATTCGTCTATCTCGATTGAACTAATGACTAATGAACCGAGTAACTCGATGACTAACAATCCAACACGCCGTCACGTTTTCCAGAGCCTAGCCGCTGGCTCGTTGCTTATGCCAGGTCTCATGTCGCAGCTTCTCGCGGAGGACGATAAGGTTAATCCGCTTGAGCCAAAACAACCACACTTTCCAGCAAAAGCAAAGCGAGTCATCTTTATCTTTTCAAATGGCGGCGTATCGCACATGGATACGTTTGATTACAAACCAGCACTCTTCAAGGCTGACGGCAAGATGACCGGTATTGGCGGTGGGCTTTCCAATCAAAAGCGAGTGTTGCTAAAGCCACTATGGGAGTTTCGCCCAGGTGGGAAATGCGGCACGTTGGTCAGCGATTTATTCCCGCACCTTCGAGAGTGCATGGACGACATCTGCTTGATCAAATCGATGAGGTCCAACGACAACGAACATTACAATGCTACACTGGGAATGCACACAGGATCCTTCTTCTTTTCGCGGCCGAGCATCGGTTCTTGGATCAGTTACGGGTTGGGAACGGTCAACAGCGATTTGCCTTCCTTCATGGTTTTGGCGGCACAACTTCCGTACGCGGGAACTCAGGTGTACGCAAACGATTTCTTACCAGCCTATCACCAAGGCGTGCGGGTCATACCAGGGAAAGAGCCAATCGTGGACCTGGACCGTCGGACACCGCAAGAGAAAGTCCAGCAACTAGAACTTGGCTTCGCGGCATCGTTGAATGCACGGCATCTACAACAGCGTGGCAACGATCAGGAACTAGGTGCGAGGATACGGACATTCGAAACCGCGTATCACATGCAGACAGGAGCTCGCGAAGCGATCGACATCTCGAAAGAGACCCAGGAAACACTGGAGCTATATGGGCTCAAGGATGGTCAATCCGAAGGCTTCGGTTGGAAGTGTTTAGTCGCTCGTAGATTGGCGGAACGCGGAGTGCGGTTTATTGAGATCATCGACGGAAGTTCTAGCAATAACTGGGACCAACATGGAAACATGGCAGAACACGCAGATCACGCGAAGGTTATAGACCAGCCTGTCGCGGGGTTGCTGAACGACTTAAAACGGTGCGGCATGTTACAAGATACGTTGCTAGTCTGGACAACGGAATTCGGTCGCACCCCAGGCGTCGATGGCGACAAGGGGCGAGGTCATCATAGTGCCTGTTACTCATCTTGGATGGCCGGAGCCGGAGTTAAAGGTGGTTTGAGCTACGGCAACACCGACGAAATTGGCGCGACCGTGGTCGAAAACCAAGTTCACGTTCACGACTTCCATGCCACAATCTTGCACTTGCTTGGCATCGATCATGAGCGCCTCACGTATCGTAATGCAGGTCGGGATTTCCGATTGACGGACGTTCATGGTAACGTAGTTCGAGAGTTGCTCTCCTAGGATTAACCACGGAAGCTAGGCTCGTGCAACTGACTCAGGAGCGACTCTCGGTCGTTGCAACCGCTGCAATTTTGGCACGATAAAACATGAGCGAGGGGGGCTGCATTCGCATTTGAGTTTAAGGCTGTACGACTCATCAACTCCAAACTCGCTATTCTCCAAGCCTAGCACCCACCGTTGCCAACGGGAGCAGCATGTCGACATCGCGCTGCGAAGCCCATGACATGCCGCGAAGCAAAAGTGCTCGATAGAGCGGGTCATCGAACGACCAGGAGTAGTGTCCGACAATCGTCGAAAAGACCCGGCCACGCCCATGCTCGACAGTCCATATCTGTGGGTGTGCCTGGCCATCTTCTACCTGTGTCGCGAGTACCTGCAGTTGGCCGCGATCCCCAGTTAGATTCCAATAACTCTCGTCTTCCAAGTTCAACTCGGGCAGCCCTTTCAAGATCGGATGGTCCGGTTGCGACCACTTTAGCGTTAATGGTCCGTGCCGGTAGCGTACCTTGGGTACATCGCAGGCAAGGCCTATACGCTGAGCCAATGCATCCGGTGCGTTGCGTCCATTGAGCGCAAAGTGGATGAACACAAGACCACCGCCGCTCGCAATGTAATCGTCCAAAAGTCTTGATTTCGAAGCGTCCCAACCCGGATTGGCACTGTTGAACACCAATAAGTCGGGACGCTCACTACCACTGAAGACAGAGTCCTCGGGCCATTGGTCAAACACACTCACTTCTACCCGATTGTCCAGTGACAGCAGGTAGCTCCACCGCTTTTGAAAAAGCGGATAGTCATGCTCGTCTGGACCATGATCCTTTGGGCCGCTGACTAAAGCAACTCTAAGTCTTTTGCGATCTGAGGTCGATTCGGATGTTGGTTTGGTGGTCGTATTGAAGAAAGTTTCCCATTCCAGTTTCGTTCTCGGCGCTGCCACGTCACTGCGAACGAACGATGCCTGTTCCAACGGCTTGGTCATCAAAAACGCAACGATATCGTTGATCTCTGCGCTCGTTAAGCGTTTTGAATAATCACCAGGCATGGCGGACAGTTTCGAAAGCTTCAGTTCTTCAATGTCGGATGTTGAGACTGTTGCCTTGTCGCCTGTCAGCGTTCCAAAAACAACTTGCTGCGCCGATTGTTCCAGAATCGTGCCGGTGATTGTTCTTCCATCCTTGGTCAAGCAGATAAAGCCGAGGTGGTCGGGATTGATCATGGCACTGGGATCCACGATGTCGCGATGGAGTGCCGCGGTTTCGCGGGACGGTGCATTAGCCAATGGTGGTCCTATCATCGAGCCCCCCGAGGTCATGGAGTGACACTTGGAGCAAGCGGCTTTCTCACCATAAAACAATTGCTGACCTCGAAGCCAACTTGGGCGCTCTTCTTCGCTAATCTGAACATAGTCCGATTTGAATCGGGGCAGTTCAAATTTGCTCGCTGCGTTGCCCCTGTTGAGATCGCTGTTGAGATCGCTGTTGGCATCGCTGCTAGGATCGCGAAAGGTTTTCGAAAGTGTTGCTCTGTCCAATCGAAAGCGTCTCATTGGAATCGCTCTCGCAATCTTGTCGACTTCAGGCTGATAGAAAGCACTCCAGTTACCCGGTTTTTCAGAGCCCAACTCACAATCGATTACTAGCGTCCGCTCCACATCGGAAGCATGTGTCAACACAGCGGTCCACTTGCCGTCGGACTGGGTTATGACGCTACCTGGGAACTGAACTGCTAATTTCCGATCGCATTGAACGACTAGATTAATTTGCTCGACGGCTGGTTCATAGTCCAGTGTAGAGCCTGGCTGAACGGGTGGTTCAAGGCAATTCGAAGCATCAAAAAAGGTTTCCAAGTGGAGTCGGTCAGCGTTTTCCATGGCCAACCAGAACGCGTCATGCAAGGAACTCCCTACAGTCAATCGGCGTGCCAATTGCAAATCGATGTGAGGTAGTACCGTATGAGTTGTTACCCCCTTTTCCGAAGTTAGTCTTGCATATACTCCAGACAAGTCGAGAGCCAAGTCCATTGCTTGCGCAGGGACTTCGCCGGCCGATGGCTGAGTTAACGGCAATTGCGTTGATGGCAACCGCACCACATATTGCCAGCCGGCTCGAAGCGGTTCGGTCGTAATCAGGATGTTGCGTAAGTCCGGTGAAGTCGCAACGGACAGAACGGCAACTTTTTCTCGTGCAGCCTTGAGTTGATTCCGAACCGCTTCATAGGGTGGTACCAAGGTCGCGTGGGAATCGCCCGCTTCGACATAAGGGCCGCCGATGACTTCGATTTGTTTGTTGATGCGTCTCAGGGTTTCGGCCCTGAGTGGTCGATCGAGGGCGACGCAAATTTCTGTTGGACCAAGTGCATAAATTTGTGTTGGTTGGGCGGCATCTTTATCGACATACTTTATTTTGTAGATTGTACCGGCGCCCTCGGGCCCAGTGCCCCAATCGGGAGGCCCTGAGTGGGTCGCAATTAGCAACGATCCATCGGGCGTTACGGTGCAGTCGATGGTTAACTTGCTCAGACGAGCGATGCTTTGGTTTCGAGCGACGTACCCGAAAGGTGAGTGCAATAGTTCCGTTCGATAGATTTGCCCACGTGATTGGCCACAAACAAAAACGTTGCCGGCCCAGTTGCTCGGGCCAAATGTTGGACCGCCACAAACAGGCCGATTGAAAAAGATGCCGCAGGTGGATTGATGTTGCGGGGAGTATTCGAAAACGGCAGGCTCGTTGACCACGTTCGGCAAGTGCTTTGGATGCCGCGGCGGAAATCCGTAGTGTTTGCCCTCCACGATATGCAGTAGTTCGTCAAAGGGGTTGCCATTTGGAAGCCAGGTCGCTCCCTCCTGTTCGCTGGTGATGAGTTGCCCCTCGTCGCTCCAATCCATGGATACTGGGAATCGGACGCCGGTGCAGACGGTTTCGCGTTTGGACCAGTCGGGCGAGACTCGTTGAATGGTTCCCCGTTCACTAGCAAGATCAAACTCCGATACTCCTTGCTTGTTGATTTGGTATCCGTTAGCGTAATTGGCACAGCCAATGGCAAAGTACAGTGTTCCGTCAGGGGCCATTGCCACACCGACGGCATCGACGTTTTGAGGGATTTCTTTCCAGCCGGCAGCAATAATCTTTTCAGCGTCTGCTACATCATCTCCATCGGTATCGGCCAACATCGAGAGTTTGCCTTTGGAGGCGACGATGACGCCCGAACCATGAGCGTAGCCGGGTGGACAAACGACCAAACCGATCGGGCCACGTAGTCTTCCCTTGTTATCCCAATATAAAGTGGCCTTATCTTCGAGGCCATCACCATCGGTGTCGCGAAGCAACCACACATTGCCGTTGTAACCTAGCGCGACTAGCACACCATCGTGGCGGTATCGCAAGTTGTTGAGATTGGTTAGTTCTACTGGTAGCTTCTGAACCTCGAAGCCTGGCACTAGCAAATGTACATCGCTGGTTCCAGTCCCGTCATCCGCGACTGCATTGGGTGCCAAGAGTATTGAGAGGCATAGACCGGAGATCGTGAAGAAAGTTGTTTGCATAAATGAGCAGGGAGTTTGGAGCTGAACGTGGCGATTCAAACATTCCAGTATACCTGGTACGAGTACCCCCGGAGAGTAGGAACGAAGTTCTAGGCATTAATGAATATCTTGCTCTTTGCCGCTGATAAAAACTCGCATTACCTCCAGCCGTTTGTTGAGCACAATGACATCTGCACGTTTTCCCTTTTCTAGACTACCTGTTTTCAAGGCGATACCCGTGCGTTCGGCTGGAGTCAAACTTGCCATTCGAATCACTTCAGTTAGGCTTGCAGTCGTGTTGTTGCGCATGTGCCGAACCATGTGATCCATGCCCATGATGGAACTTGCTAGATTGCCGTTGGAGGCCCAACCGACCTTTCCATCGCTTTCAAACCAGGAGCCATCATTCGAAGAACCGAATCGGTATTTACCTGGCGGAAGATCGAGAGCTCGGTTGCTGTCCGTAACCAGCATAAGGCGATGCGGCCCCTTCATTCGATAGGCAAACTCCAATAACTCAGGTGCGAGGTGAAATCCATCTGCGATAATCTCCGTACTCATTTCCGGGTTCATCAGCACAAATTCCGCCATACTACCTTGCATAGGGACGTTGAGACGTTGACGGATCGAAGGGACCGAACTCATCGCGCACCAGAAATGATCCACATGCCGCATTCCGGCTTGGAACGCGCGTTGCATTTCAGTCCAACTCGAATTCGAGTGCCCGCAGGTGACAAGACAGCGACGTCTTCTAGACTCTCGGTAGAATTCCTCTGCGCCCTCAAGTTCCGCTGCGCACGTAGCAATTTTGATGAGACCCGTAGCAAAGTAAAGATCATATTCAAGCTGCTCTGGCGAACGGCGTCCATTGACGGGATGGCAACCAACCTTGTCCTCTGCGAAATAGGGTCCGTAGAGGTGCACTCCGGCAATACGCGCTCCATTACCCAAATGTCGTTTTGCCAACGAACAATTCTTGAGCATAGCCATGATTTGATCCGAGGTGCCTGTTGTCGTAGTCGGAAAAAGGGTGGTGGTTCCGTGTTTGGCGTGAGCTCGACAGACTGTCTGAACGGCGTCTAAAGTTCCGTCCATAAAATCGCTTCCTGCACCGCCATGCACATGGATGTCAACGAAGCCCGGTGAGATGTATCCACCTTCTGCGTCGACGAGAAGCGATTCCTTCGATGATCCCTTTCGAGCCTTTCCTACGTTAAGGATCTTGCCCGACTCGCACAGCACTTCGCTATTTTTGAGAAGCCTATCCGGAAGAATTACGGTTCCATTGATGAATTGAATTCGGCTAATTTGTTACCTCCTTTGACCCGCTATGCCCCTGCTGTCCAGCCTCGAATTCGGTGCATGACTTGTGAACGAAGCAGCGTATCAAAAAACTGACGGCGGGTAAGCCGCCCTCGCCCTTTGACAGTCGTCGTATCAGGTAATAAACCTTAGATTATTGTTGCGACAGTAGATAATTACATCTTCCTGCCCTTCGATACGATACAATCGCAATCATAAATTCGTGCTTAGCATAGACATGGGAATTTGGATTTGAGAGTACGCAAATGGCCGACGTCACACGCATCTTACATCAAATAGAAGCCGGCGATCCACGGGCAGCAGAAGAGCTATTGCCATTGATCTATGAAGAGCTTCGACATTTAGCAAGAGTGAGACTTGCGCAGGAAAAACCTGGACATACTTTACAACCGACGGCCCTAGTTCATGAAGCCTTCCTTCGATTGGTCCACAATGGATCCGATCAAGAATGGGACTCGCGAGGTCATTTCTTTTCTGCAGCTGCGGAAGCGATGCGCCGAATATTGGTAGACCAGGCGAGAAGGAAAATGAGCATTCGACGCGGCGGATCCCTGAAGCAACATGACTTGGACCATGTGGAACTCCCTGCGAGGGAAATCTCCGACAACTGCTTGGCTGTTCATGAGGCGCTTTCAAAGTTTGAGCAAAGAGACAAAATCAAGGCGCAGCTCGTAAAGCTCTGCTATTTCGCCGGGTTTTCGCTTGCCTAGGCAGCTCAGGCGTTGGGTATCTCGCCTTCGTCAGCGGACAAATACTGGTCTTATGCGCGGGCGTGGTTGCATAACGAGATGCGACAGGATTTTTCCAACTGAACGGTTTTGCCTAAAAGGCAAGATATGTTCCGGCTAGTGGATTTGGAAAGAAACCGTGAATTATAAGGAATCTCGTATGACAAAATTGAAAAAGTTCCCGCTTTTGTTTACGTGATTTTACGTGGGAACTCGCATTGTCTTTGAACACTTAAAACTCAAGGACACTCAACATGGATAAGAATACAGAATCAGTGTTTCTAGCGGCCCTGGAAAAGGGTACGCCGGACGGACGAGTCGCGTATGCAGAAGGCGCTTGCGCGGACGATCGAGAACTTTTCGAGCGAGTGAGGCGTTTGCTGGCTGCGCATGAGAATTCACTTGGTCCATTGGATATGCCCCCCACACAGGCGGGGCAAGGAATAGGGGAGGCAGGCACGGAAGCTCATGCCATTACGGAAAAGCCCGGCGCGCAAATTGGTCCATACAAGCTCCTCCAGGAGATTGGCCACGGCGGTATGGGATTGGTCTTTATGGCCGAACAGACCAAGCCGATGTCGCGACGTGTTGCCCTCAAGATTATCAAACCGGGTATGGACTCTCGGCAGGTCATTGCTCGCTTCGAAGCCGAACGCCAAGCCCTGGCTCTGATGGACCATCCGAATATCGCAAAAGTACTCGATGCTGGTACGACTGCATCCGGTCGCCCCTACTTTGTGATGGAACTCGTGAAAGGGGTTTCGCTTACAAGCTACTGTGACGAACAACATCTATCGCCCCGTGAACGCTTGGAGCTTTTTATCCCGATTTGCCAAGCGGTTCAGCATGCGCACCAAAAGGGGATCATCCACCGCGATCTTAAGCCCAGCAATGTGCTGGTCGCACTCTTCGATGGTAAGCCTGTACCGAAGGTCATCGACTTCGGTGTGGCTAAAGCGGTAACGCAGAAATTGACCGAAAAGACACTCTTTACGCAGTTCAATCAAATCGTCGGAACCCTTGAGTACATGAGCCCCGAGCAGGCCCAGTTGAACCAACTTGATATCTATACTCGCAGCGATATTTATTCGTTGGGGGTGTTGCTTTATGAATTGCTTACGGGTTCA